>NZ_WQPW01000038.1:0-21879 GCF_018785465.1 Clostridium sp. MCC328 | reverse complement strand
ATTGAAAGCGCCGTATACCGAACGGTACGTACGGTGCTGTGAGAGGACGGCGGTTAGCCACCGCCTCCTACTCGATTATGTCCTTTAGAACTTAAAAAGAAGGTAACAGATGATGAAAAAAACCATATCACAGTGTATGATCGTGAAAAATGAAGAAAAAAATATCCGCCGTGCCCTTTCCTGGGGGAAGGATATCATGTGTGAACAGATCGTAGTAGATACAGGAAGCAGTGACCGTACTGTGGAGATTGCCAGGGAAATGGGGGCAAAGATATTTTCCTTTCCATGGATCAATGATTTTGCTGCTGCCAAAAATTTTGCCATTGACCAGGCAAAGGGAGACTGGATCGCCTTTCTTGACGCGGATGAAAGCTTTACACCGGAGGATGCAGCGAAGATTCCGGAGATATTGGAATATGTGGGAGACGATGTAGACGGCCTTCTTACAGGGATCGTAGATCTGGATGAAAATAACAATATCACAAGCGGCGGCACCATGATCCGATTCTTTGTAAACCGGCCGGACCTGCGCTATGTAGGAAAAATACATGAACACCTGGTCAGAAAAGGAAGATCCGGACTGCATCTGACAGATGCTACAAAGCAGCTGGCTTTCCTCCATACCGGATACCAGGAACAGGAGAAGAGGGATAAGTCCAAATTTGAAAGGAATCTGAACATCATCCTGGAGATCCTGAAGCAGGAGCCTGAAAACTGTGATTATCTTGGATATCTGGGAGATACCTATTCTTCAGACGGAAAAAATGAAGAAGCAAGGGATGCATACAAAAAGGCGGTGGCAGCCATGCCGGAAAAACTGGGGGTATATGATCAGCGAAGTTCTTATACCTATACAAACCTGTTAAGGGTCTCCCAGTGCCTGAACGAACCGGAAGCCGAGGTGGAAGCTATTTACAAAGAAGCAGTGGAAAAGCTTCCGAAAGAGCCTGATTTTGACTGTGTTATGGGGGAATGGTACTGGAGAAAGGGGCAATATGAAAAAGCGGTACAGATGTATGAACTGGCTATAGCAAAGCTGGAAACCTATGGAACAGTGAACAGGGGGATCATTACCACCTCCATGCTGATCCAGATGTATGAGTGTCTGGGAGAAGGCTGCAGAAGGCTGGGAGATTACCAGAAAGCGGTCCGCTATTGTGTGATCGTACTGAATACTGACCACAAAGATATGAATGCGCTGCTGACTCTGATCAACTGTTTTGCAGAGAGCAATGTCAGCGCAGAAGAGGTAGTCCAGTTTTTAGGGAAGATTTATGATTATTCTGATATAAAAGACAAGGTGATCCTTCTGCGGGTGGCTATGGCAATGGGCAGAAAGGATCTGGAGCGGATGTTCAGGGGAATCCTCCTTCCTCAGGAGAGGGAAGAGTTTGATGCAGCCATGGAAACGGCCCAGAGCGGGGCACCGCTGTCATAGACTTTTTTCAACTCTCCCATGAGAAGAGGAAGCTCCCATTCACAGGTGCTGTTAGCAAAGCTGTTAGGATCTGCGATAGAAACATTTCCGTCAGGAAGGAGCTTTGTGATCAGGACAAAGTGACCGTTTTGCGTCAGGCTTCCCTTACCCATAAGGGCGACCAGGATATGACCGGAAGAAAGAAGGGAAGCTGCATTCTGGGGAGAATGGTCTGTTACAGATTCCACCTGAAAGCCATATGCAGTAAGGACAGATGGGATCAGACTGTGATAGGAGCCGCTCTGGGGGGCATAATAGCCATTGGCAGAAGACCAGTCTGCGATCGTTACCGGGGTAATGGCTTCTCCGCCATTTGTGAAGCTGGAGATGAGCATGGCTGCAGCAGTAGGACCACATCCATACTGCTGCATGGGATCTGAACCGCCGTAGAGATAACTGCTCCAGCGGGTATCTCCCTGATTATAGTAGTACATCGGTCCCATACTGGTATCCAGGATGGCAGCATCATAAGAATTGCCATCTGATCCCGTCTGAGCCTCCATATGCAGGTTTTCTGCTTTTCCAAGGATCATAGGAGATGTATTTGCAGTCACAGAAGATGTATCTGCAGTCACAGAAGATGTATCTGGGATCCCCTGTGTCCTGGAAGTATCCTCTGAAAGCTCTGTTTGTTTTTGGATTTTTGGTTCTGGCTGGGTCTGCTTTTTAAGAAAGTCTTCCAGTTCATGAAATTTCTGGCCACTGGCAGTCTGTACAAAGGAAATAGCGGATCGTGCGTCTTTTATGACCTGGGAAGAAAAGCCTGGGCAAAAATAAAAGCTCAGGCTGGCAGTGATCACCGAAACTGTACCGGTAATGGAAAGCTGGATCATCGTTTTCGCAAGTTGGAACTGTTTCAAGGTTTTATTTATATGTTTTTTTTGATTCTTTAAAGTTCTATCTTTCATTTTTTATCCATTTATTTCTCATCCGTTAACGAAGGGATACACGGGCCAGGACAGTCTGACCAATGGTATTTAAAGGACACTGCTGGCATACGGCGCCGATCTTATGTGCCTCCATAGGCATGCCGTATACAACACAGCTGTTTTTGTCCTGACCAATCGTATAGGCGCCGTTTTTGCGCATGCGCAAAAGACCGGCAGCTCCATCTGCTCCCATTCCTGTGAGAAGAACGCCGATGGCGTGTTCCCGCACATGTAATGCAACTGAGTCAAAAAGCACATCCACGGAAGGTCTGTGTCCGTTTACCTTTTCTCCTTCCTGTACACTGACTGCATAGGAGTTTCCAAGAGGTACCACACGCATCTGCAGACCTCCGGGAGCTAAAAGCATGAGACCTTTGCGGATCCGGTCCCCGTTTTTCGCCTCCCGTACTTCCATTTTGCAGATCCTGTTTAAGCGCTCTGCATACATGGCTGTAAAACCTGCAGGCATATGCTGGGTGATCACAACTCCGGGAGTATCTGCAGGAAAATTCTTTACTACCTCGAGAATGGCTTCTGTACCTCCGGTAGATGCCCCGATAGCGATCACGGTTTCAGGGGAAGCACCCAGAGGAATCTTTGGTTTCTGCAGGAAAGTATTTCTGGCAGGAGGTAAAGAAGAAACCTTGCGGATACCACCTGCCTGAGGGTCTGCAGGAACGGATGGGAGATGTACATGGGAAGCAGCAGCCACCAGAAGCTTGGAACGGAGCATAGAAAGAAAGATCTCTTTAGACAGTCCATTGGCTTCATCCGGTTTCCGCACAAAATCCACAGCTCCGGCTTCCAAGGCATCAAAAACCCTCAGGTTCAGGGAAGATACCAGGATCACCGGGATAGGGTGGACCGGAAGAAGCTGCTTTAAAAAATCAATGCCGGACATTCCCGGCATTTCAATATCCAGGGTAAGCATATCCGGCTGCAGCAGCGGGATCTTTTCCTGGGCGTCAAGGGCATTTACTGCATATCCTACAACCTGGAAGCGGTCATCCTCAGAGAGAGAACGGATCAGCCAGGTGCGGAACAAGGGTGAATCATCCACTACCATTAATTTTAATTTATGATCCATGATCATAACGCCTCCTTAATAAGATAAGTGTAACAACGTATGAGATAACCTACGGGATCAGATCTTTCGGTAAATAGCCGGTTCAATATAGGAAAACGGGCAGCTTTCCTTATCCAGGCTTTCAGAATGTCCGATAAATAAGTAGCCTCCCGGAGCGGTAGCATCATAAAAGCGCCTTACCAGTGCCGCCTTCGTAGGACGATCAAAATAGATCATCACGTTTCTGCAGAAGATCAGGTCAAACTTTTTGCGGAAATGGATGGGATCCATCAGGTTAAAGGAACGAAAGATCACATTTTTCCTTAAAGCATCTGAAACAGTATAGGTTTTATCTCCCATGGGAACAAAATAGCGTTCCTGCCAGGAAGGCGGAAGCTCTTTTAAGCTTTCAAGGGAATATCTTGGATCCATGGCAGAATCCAGAACACGCTGGGAAATGTCCGTAGCAAGGATACGGGTATCCCAGCTTCCGGGAAGGGCAGAAAAATATTCTTTCAGATACATAGAAATGTTATAAGGTTCTTCACCGGAGGAGCAGCCGGCACTCCAGATCGCAATAGAACGGTCCCGGGAATGCTTGTTTGCAAGCTCAGGAAGAATCTGCTTCTGGAGAAAGTCAAAATGTTCTTTTTCCCGCATAAAATAGGTATAGTTGGTAGTCAGCTTGTTTAACATAACAGAAACCATCTCAGGATCTTTACCTGAGATGATCTCATCTATGTATTCTGTAAAACTATGAAACCCTTTCTGCTGCAGCATATTAGTAAGACGGCTGGTGATCAGCTGTTTTTTGTGGCTCAGATTGATACCATAGTGCTGTTGGATATAAGTGTAAAGACGGTTAAAATCCCCGTCACTTAATGTAAGCATTGTATGACCTCCTTGGGAATCGGATGTACTCTCGGAGTCTTTCCTGCACCTGCCTTTGCGGCTGACAAAAAATCTTCTCGCAAAATCAAGTACAAAAAGATTCCGGGAGTACATTAAGAGCTGACCAGGGACTTGCAGTCAAAAGACATAAGCACAGTCCCATTTTCAAGTGTGATCATACCATCTAACAGCTTCTGTCTGCGTTTGATAGGGATCGGACGTACATCCTGAAGATCAATATCGATCACCTGCTGCACAGAATCCACAACGATGCATACAGGAAGATCGTCTACATTTAAAACGATAAAGCAGGTCTTACTGTTATATTCCAAAGCAGGCTTGCCCATATAGAGCCGTATATCTACTACCGGAAGGATCTGACCACGCAGATTGATGATTCCCTTAATATAATCAGGTACCAGTGGAAGATGAGTGATCGCACAGTCATTGATGATCTCCGTTACGTTATTGATACTTAAAAACAGAGTCATGTCTCCCGACTCAAAGGTAAGACAGCGTTCAACGGACTGGTTTTCAGCCGGTACGTCTGTCCGGATATTTGTTTCTGTTACTTCAGCCATTTTAAAACCTCCTGTTTACGCGTTCTCTACAGCTATGGAATATAAGCTGAGGATATCCAGAATGATGCTGATATTGCCATCACCCATAATGGTACAGCCGGTGATGCCGTGGTCTTTCAGGTTAAATTCACTGAGAAAAGCAGGAAGCGGCTTTACTACCACCTGCTGCTCGCCGATCAGATCATCTACAAACAGGCAGTAAGAACGGTCATTTGCTTCCACCCATAAAAGGATACCGTCTTCCATCTGGGTAACCTCAGTTGGAAGGTGATAGAAGGAATGGAGGCGGACGATAGGATAAAAATGGTCAACACGTTCTACCATTTCATTGCCATATTCATCTTTGATCACCTGATCCGCTTTCACCTTAAAGGACTGACGGATATTGGCGATAGGTATAGTAAAAATAGAATCACCTACCGTTACCTTCATGCCGTCAACAATAGCCAGAGTCAGCGGGATCTTCATGGAAATCGTAGTTCCTTCACCGTAGGTACTGGATACAGAAACGATACCGCCTAAGGATTCTACATTTTTCTTTACAACATCCATTCCAACACCACGACCGGAATATTCAGTTACCTCTGTATTGGTGGAAAATCCGGGAAGCATGATCAGCCCCAGGATCTCCTTCTGGCTGTATTCAGAATCAGGCTTGGTCAGCATGTTCTTTGACCGGGCTTTTTCAAGAATCTTCTGGGGATCCATGCCATATCCGTCATCTTTAACGGAGATAACAACCTCACTGCTGGTATGGGAAGCGGAAAGTACGATCTCGCCCTGGGGATCCTTACCGGCAGCAATACGTTCCTGGGCTGTTTCTTCAATCCCATGATCCATGCTGTTACGCACGATATGCATGATAGGATCCTGTATATTGTCTACGATCGTCTTATCTACCTCTGTATCTTCACCTACAATGGTCAGACGGACGTCTTTTCCCAGGCTCTGCTTCATATCACGCACAATACGGTTCATTTTCTGGAACACGCCGGAAATCGGGACCATGCGTAAAGACATGGCAATATCCTGCAGATCATTGGTGAGTTTACGCAGCTGGCGTGCTGATTTCATAAAATTATCCCTGTTGTCCCTTGGCAGCAGGTTTAATTCAGGGGAAGATGTGACCATGGATTCAGTGATCACGATCTCACCAACAATATCCATCAGGCTGTCCAGCTTCATCAGGTTGACGCTGATCAGATTCTGCTTGACCGGGGCATGGGAAAGCATAGGAGCTGCTTTCCCGGCAGCTGTATCTGTGGATGCAGGTGCTGGTGCCGTGGGTTTGGAAACAGATGCCTTTTTTTCCTCAGCTTTTGCAGGAGGAGCGGCTTTTGGGACATTTACAAGCTCATAAGATCGGATGTGGTTCTGGGTTTTTAAAATCCCTTCAGCCTTAGAAGCGTCTTCACTGGAGTCAAAAGCAAGGAAAAAACCATTTTCTGCGATCGTCTGGGAAGTATCCTGATCTGTTTCCATATCACTGGGGTAAAAACGGAAGTTTACATCACATTCCTTTACTGCATTTACGATCATATAAGCCCGCAGATTCTCCATTCCCACGCCTTCTTCCAGAAAAACATGGAAAAAGCAGGCTGCATCCTTATCATCAGGGAGAGAAGCAGGAGCTGCAGGTGCAGAAGCTGCTGCACCAGAAGCTGCAGGTGCAGCCTGTGAAGCTTCCGGCTGTGCAGGTGCAGCGCCGCTGATCTTCTTCAAAAAAGAATTGATCTCATTGGAGAACGCATCAATATCAGTAGAAAGAGGTACTCCCTGTTCTACTTTCTCGATTTCGCTTCTTAAATAATCCTCTGAACGGAACATCAGGTTGAAAAGCTCTTTCTTATGTTCAGGATCCAGAGTTTCGATTCCTTTATCACGGATATAAAAAAATACATCTTCAATATGATGGGCGATCGTGGAGATCGAATTAAATTCCATCATTGCAGAAGAGCCTTTGATCGTATGCATGATACGGAAGATCTCATTTACGTCATCGGTGGAAAAATCACCGTTTTTCTCATCAGCAACCAGCATTTCGTCTAACTGGTCTAAAAGATTGTTTTCTTCATAAAGGTATGTATCCAGAATACTGCTGTCCATACCACTGCTCATATTGTACACCGCCTTTTTTCATAATAATCAGAATAGTATTTCTTTTAACTTTATCGGCGGTGGTTGAAAATGGATAAGGGGATTTCAAAAAAGAAACAGTAAGTTGATAAAACAGTTATAAAAAAAAAGAAAACGCCGATAAAATTATCAGAGATAGGATATCTGATCATTTTTGGAGGAAACCGTAAAAATGGCGATCAAAAGAAAAGAAAAAAGAAGGCTTTTGCAGACAGCGGCCCTCTTAATGCGGGCAAATGAAAAAGTGTTCATGGGATTCGGCCAGAATACAGAAGAAGTGATGATCGATGCTCTTTCACAATCTCAGGAAACAGCACTTTTGTTGGGAACAGAGCTGGAAAATGTGGGAAAAGCAGATCTGGTCCCCCTTCTGGAAGTATATTGTGAAGATCTTTATGAGATGAGTCAGAATCTTCACAGCAAAAAACAGATTGCAAGGCTGTATAAAAAAATAAAGAAAGAATTGAAACTTTTATATGAACGTATGGAGAATGATATGGAAACAGACCGTCTCTGTTTTGTCTTTCTTCCATATAAAGTGTCTATGTGGGATTCTATGGAAACCGTCTGGAAAGCGGCAGATAAAGATCCGGATTGCGATGCTTATGTTGTACCGATCCCCTATTTTGATAAAGACCAGGATGGGAATCTGACAGTAGAACACTACGAGGGAGATCAGTATCCACCAGATGTTCCTGTCACAGATTACCGCACATTCCGCCTGGAAGATAAAAAACCGGATGCGGTGTTTATCCACAATCCCTATGACCAGAACAATAGATTGACCAGTGTCCACCCTGATTTTTATAGCAGCAGATTGAAGAAATATGCAGACCAGCTGGTATATCTGCCTTATTATACTACAGCAAGTACTGGAAACGTAGAATCTGCGAAACGCCAGGCGGGAAGCACCGGGTTTGTCATTGAGCCGGGAACTATTAATGCAGACTGCTTTGTTACAGCAACAGAGCAGGAAAGAGAACTGTTTATCAATATTTTGTGTTCCGGACTCAAAGGAGTTCCAACAGAGCAATGGGAAGAGAAGGTACAGAACTTTGGATCGCCAAAGATTGAACGTGCCCGAAGTACGAAAAGACAGGACAGTTCTCTTCCAGAAAAATGGAGGGAATGTCTTTACAGACCTGACGGAGCCAGGAAAAAGACTGTATTTTATAGTCTGTCTGTAGAGGCACTTCTGACCCAGCCAGATATGATGCAGAAGATAGAAGAGGTACTTCAATATTTTAGAAACAGAAAAGATCTCGCTTTATGGCTTCGTCCTCATCCACTGTATGAACAGACACTGGAGGTGATGCGGCCCCAGTTTTTACGGAAATATAGAGAACTTCTGGCTTCTTATGAAGAAGAAGGCTGGGGAATCCTGGACAGCGGATACGATCTTGATCTTGCCATTGCTTCCTGTGACTGCTATTACGGGGATTACAGCTCTGTAGCCCAGTTATTCTGGGAAACAGGAAAACCGGTTTTATATCAGGATTCCCTGGTAAGAGAAAAGGAATGTAAGATACCATGCTGGCCGGGAGCTTTTTGGGAAGATGAAAAAGAAGTGTGGTTTGTTCACGGAAAAGTAAACCTGCTGTTTCATTATGATAAACAAATGGACAGACTTTCCTGCATAGGAAAGATTCCGGGAGAATTGGCATTTAAGGGAGATCTGTTCCGTTCTGTTGTACGGGTAGAAGACAGACTGTATCTTGTCCCATATTTTGCCAGAAACCTGGCCATTTACCATATAGATAAGGATCAGTTTGAGTCCGTACAGATCCGTGATGCAGAGCATTTTATAGAACAGCCGTTATTCCTGAAAGGCTTTCAGAGAGGTAATGTACTATATTGTATGCCTGCATGGTACAACAGCATCCTTTGCATAGATCTTACTTCCGGACATGTAACCTATACAATGGTGGATAAGAATAAAGTACGTGGTATTCCGGGGGTATTTGGCGGGGCTGTTTCTATAGGCAGAAACATTTTATGTCCGCAGACTTATAAAAAACGATGGCTGATCCTGAACACGGATACAGGAAAAGTATCCTGGTGCAGTTTTGCAGATCCGGAAAGGGAAATCACTTCGGTTACAGTTTGTGGTGATACTCTGGTATTTTTCGATGCCAGAACAGGATGCATCCTGAAAGAAACCAGAGAAGAGGGAAAAATAGAAGAGCTTTTATATATTGACAGCAACGAAATACAGCTATATGCAGTATCCGAAAATGAAGTGATCGCAGATGATCTGGGATCAGGAACCTATTTAAAGTTTTGCCTGGATGGAACAGTGGTTTGGAGAAAGGAACGGAAAGAAGAAAAGACCGTATTAGGCAGCAGATTTAGGAAAGTTACAGAAGGAGAAAAAAACTGTGATATCCGTTTTACAGAGCAGGAATATCAGGAATGGAATTCTCCGTCAGCAGCAATTTATAAGGATATCCTTCCCACAGATCTGTATTATGTAGAGGAGGAAAATGAAGTCCTCACGCTGGACAAGTGGCTTTCTCTCTGTGACCGGATCCAGATGCCAGTACCAGATGATAGACACAGCGGTGAAATGATCAAGGACTATGTAAAAAGCAAGCTTGCAAATGGATGAAAAGAGAAAAATGAAAAACCAAACATCCCTTATGATTTTTCGGTACTTGCCGAATAATAAATATAGGGATTAGATTCCACAATATTCCACGAAAGAAATAACAAAGAGAGGGAAGGAACATGAAGAACCGTAATATGAAGCAAAAAATCACGATTGCTTTTGGAGCAGTGGTCATCTGTTTTTTTGTAACAGTTGGTGTACTTTTTTATGGAATGGTTAATATCAGTACAAGATATACCCAGTTCTATAAAAATAACCACGAAGCGATCGTACATGTAGACAAGGTAAAAATCTATACGCTGGCAACAATCCAGAATATGGTGGAGGCTATGATTAATGATGACCCCACCGCCACAAAAACATATCTTTCAAACGTTGATTCGTATAGAACCGGCCTTGCGGAGAACGCAGACTGGTTCATGGAGCATTATAATGGAGATATGACAGTGGTAAACCAGTTTCATACACAGCTTCAGGCAACTTCTGAGGTCACAAACAAGGTCATAGAGTATCTGTCCACTGGTTCTGACCGTGCGAAAGAGCAGGCAAGGCTCACGTTTATCAATGAGTTTGACCCGGAAGTGTCCAAGCTGGAAGGAATTCTGGATGAGTTTACCGATCAGGTGACAGACCATGTTGGTAATGATTACAATTCTTCCATGCAGACCAGAAACGTCCTGTTTATTGTAGGGATCATAATTGTTATCGTTGCACTGATCCTTACCGTTATTATGGCAACGATCCTGATACGTTCCGTAGTGGAGCCGGTAAAACAGCTGCAGGAAGCTATGAAAAAGATGAGACAAGGTAATATGGATATTGAGATCGGATACAAGTCTGAAGATGAACTTGGAAGGCTTTCAGACGATCTGCGGTCTGTAGCAGCGTTCCTGAAAGCGGTAGTGGCAGATGAGACAAATATCCTTACAGAGATGAGCCGCGGAAACTTTAATGTGTATTCTTCTATGTCAAAGGATTATGTAGGAAGCTATGTTGCGATTTATAACTCTATGGTTCTTCTGAGAGATAATTTAAGCACGACGCTTTCGAGTGTTACCCAGTCAGCTGATCAGGTGGCAGCAGGTTCCGATCAGGTATCCTCCGGAGCACAGGCATTATCCCAGGGTGCTACCGAGCAGGCTTCTTCCGTGGAAGAACTGGCAGCTACCATTAATGAGATTTCCAATAATGTTGAAAAGAATGCCGAGAATGCAAAGTCAGCCAGCGACATGGCTGATAATGTAAGAGAACAGGCAGGAGAAAGCAGACAGCGTATGCAGGAGATGCTTTCTGCCATGACGGACATCAGCAACAGCTCCAGTGAGATTGGAAAGATCATCAAGACGATTGAGGATATTGCATTCCAGACTAATATTCTTGCTTTGAACGCAGCCGTAGAAGCAGCCCGTGCAGGAGCAGCAGGAAAAGGATTTGCAGTAGTAGCAGACGAGGTTCGTAATCTTGCAGGAAAATCAGCAGAAGCTTCAAAGAATACTTCTGCTCTCATTGAAGGTTCTCTTCACGCAGTTGACCGTGGTACAAAGATTGCAAATGACACGGCCAAGGCATTGCAGCAGCTGACCGAAGGCGTTCAGGGAGTAGCACAGACCATTGAGGAGATCTCTTCTGCCAGCGAGTCACAGGCAGTTTCAGTAAAACAGGTAAATGAAGGCATCAGCCAGATCTCCAGCGTTGTACAGAGCAATTCTGCAACTGCAGAAGAAAGCGCTGCAGCCAGTGAGGAACTTTCCAGCCAGGCACAGATCTTAAAGGATTTGGTAGATAAATTCACATTGAAGGATGGTTCTGCGGATCCTGTATCACATACAGCACAGCCAGGCAAGACAACAGGAGAAACAGGAGAAAAAGAACCGTCATCCACTATCTCTTATGAGGATAATGACAAATACTAAGGCTGTGGTTAAAAAAGAATAGATAGTGTGTATGAGCGAGCCCACAGCAGATTTTATTTTCTGTTGTGGGCTTGATTAAAGTTGGAAAGGAAACTGAAAAATGGCAGAGCCAAGAAAATTATCACCGGAAGAATTCAGGACGATGCAGCTGTTAGAGCTGGATATGCTGGAGGAATTGGATGGGTATGTAAACAGGTTGGGAAAATGTCAAAAAAAGTAGCAACACCAGCCCAAATAGAGTAACAATTTTATTATGTCCATTATTTCAATATCATAAAAACTATAATCACGGAAAAGCACATTTTGGAATGCCTAAAAGTTGGTTTTTAGAGCGTGCAGAATATGATTTTGAAGGGCATAAATTTTATGGAACAAAGGATCACTTTGCGATTACCTGATGGCAACATATGGAATCAACGAGAACCATCATATAATAGCGGCAAATGAAGGAAATTGTACAGCTTTAGCAGCTGGTTACTATCTGTCCACAGGTAAGATACCTGTAGTATACATGCAGAGTTCAGGAGAAGGAAATATTATTAATCCTGTTGCATCGTTGTTAAATGATAAGGTCTATGCTATACCCATGATATTTATCATAGGTTGGAGAGGTGAACCGGGAATACATGATGAACCTCAACATATTTATCAGGGAGAGATTACTTTAAAACTTCTCGAAGATATGGGGATAGAAGCTTTTGTAGTCAGTAAATATGATCCATGTAATCATTAACAATGAAGCGCATGAAACAGTTGGAGGCATGCCAATAGCGGCTTCTGTTAATTTTACAAAAGTTGCGAAAGCCTGTGGTTATCCACATGCAGTTTGTGTTGATACATTTGATGATTTGGAAAGAGAACTTAAGAAAGCAAGAAAACGAAAAAAGTTGAGTTTAATAGAGGTGAAGTGTGCTATTGGATCAAGACAAAATCTGGGTAGACCAACAACAACAGCTATTGAAAATAAGGAAAAGTTCATGGAGTATCTGAAAACATTAAATGAATATCAATTAATAACCACCTCTTTGAAAAGAGATTAATTTGTGAAGCGGATATTTTATTTTTTTGAGCGGGGATAACATGGCAGAGGAGAGAACATGATGGATGCTGTTAAGAAACTTACACCACAAGAATTTAGAACAATGCAGTTGTTAGAATTAGATTTACTAATTGAGTTCGATCGTGTTTGTAGAAAGCATGGTATTAAATATTGCATTACTAGCGGAACATTATTAGGTGCTGTTAGGCACAAAGGTTATATTCCATGGGATGACGATTCAGATATTGCAATGCTTCGGGAAGAGTATGAGAAATTCAGGGCAGTTGCGGATGAAATGGATGCTTCTGTTTGCTACTTTCAAGATCACTATAATGATCCAGAATATCTTTGGCAATATGGAAAATTGCGTAGGACCGGAACTTCATTTGTCCGAGCAGGGCAGGAACACATGAAAGGAAAAACCGGCGTCTTTGTAGATATTTTTGTTCTTGATGATTGCCCCAAAAGTGTGCTCGGAATGGAACTACAAGATTTATGGTGCTTCTTTTTAAGGAAAATATTGTATTCTCGTGTAGGAAAAGTTAATGAGACAGGCATGAAAAAAGCAATTTATAGCTTTCTCTCGGTGATTCCGGTCAAGTGGGTATATGGAAGAGTTGAAAAGATGGCGAGCAGAAGCAATAATAGTACACCAAACAGAGTGAGAACCTTGTTGTTTCCGGCATTTGGGAAATTCTATATGAAAAATGCACATCCAGCAAAAATACGATATGGAATGCCAAAGAGTTGGTTTTTGGATAGAGCGGAGTATGATTTTGAGGGACATAAATTTTACGGAACAAAGGACTATGATGCTTTTTTGAAATATCTCTATAATGATTATATGACATTGCCACCAAAGGAAAAGAGACCCCCCCATGCTCCTGTATCTAGTTTTAACTTTAATGTTCAAAGTAAAAGCGTTGATAGGGAGAAGGTAAAATGAAAAATGCGATTATACTAGCAGCAGGAAAATCTGATCGTTTTGCTCCGTTTACATATGAAAAACCCAAATGCAATTTTGGAATTTGATAGCATCGACGATCTACGAACGTTTGATTCGGAGTTTCTTTTGAATGTTGATTCGGAAATAATTACAAATATCTGCGAGACTTTAAAATGCAATCCTTATTCTTACAGGCGTATCCACGTCGCCTCTAGCATATAGAGCATCTAAGCTCACAATGTTACTTTTACGCATGATGTTTGAAACCGGCACAAATAACAAGGCATAAGCTGTCGATGAGAAAGGAAAGGTTTGTAGTTAGTTTGCGCCCGATTCAATATCTGGAAGAACTTTTAGAAGCTTAAAAAATAGTAAAAAAAGAATTGACAGGGGATAATCATTCATGCGTTTTGAGGATATTTAAAACATTACAGGCTTCGTATGTGGAAGTGATACGATCTTTTGCATTGATGAGTTTGAAGGCTTCGATGATGGATATTTCGCAAATTATGATTGTATGAAAAAGAATAGCGTTGCGTATGCCGCAAGTTTTGGAGATTCACATTTTGAGCAGGACGATTATCAAAAGTTGAACGAAAAGCTGAAAAATTTTAATGCGATTGGCTTAAGAGAAAATCAAATGATACCATATGTCGCTTCTCATGTAGATGTTCCAGTTCAAAGGGTAATTGATCCAACATTATTGCTGACAAGTAATGAGTACGACAAAATAGCGGACGAACGGCTGGAAAATGAGAAGTATCTGTTACTTTATGCGCGTAGATATAATCCTCATATGGAGGCTTATGCAGAGAAGCTTGCAGCAGAAAATGGCTGGAAGATCGTTGAAATTAGTTTGCGCGCAAAAAATGCTGAAAAAACTAATCGCCGAATGTTCTATGAGGCAGGGGTTGAAGAGTTTTTGTCCCTTACGAAATATGCAGAATGTGTTGTGACAAATTCGCTCCATGGAACGATATTTGCTGTTCAATACAGTAAGCCGTTATGCGTATTCTCTAGAGAACAGTGTGATACTAAAATAAAAGAGCTTCTTGCTTTTAATGGTGGTGTGAGATATGGCGGGATACTTGATAGACAAAGATAAGGGAAAGTGTTACGGCTGTGAAGCTTGTGTTCAGATTTGCCCTAAAAGTGCATTGAAGATGGAAGAGGACGATGAAGGATTTCGTTATCCGATTCTTAATAAAGACTTGTGTGTAAAATGTAGTTTGTGCCACCAAGTCTGTCTTTATGAGAATATGCCAGTGCGATATGGCAAGGACAAGTATGTTTTGCTTTAATCGAAAGTATTGACTACAGGTATAAGGGCCACTCTTTTCTCGGACATCACAAATGGGATTTCGAGATAATGAGGACCACAGTTATGATGAATGATAATAAGAAAAAAGTAATTGAAAAAGACCGTTGGTTTAACCCATTTTGGTATATTTGGTTGAAGCATCTTATGAGCCGACCTTCATGCTATGAATGCCTCTTTACGACAACGGAACGGACAGCCGATATATCTCTCGGCGACCTATGGGGAGTACATATTTATTGTCCGGAATTATATGGTAAAGATGGTGGCTCTTCTCTGGCAATTGCAAATACTGAAAAGGAAAATCTGTATTGAAAAAAGCTGAAGGTTCGATGTATGGGCATGAGTTGAGATTTGAAGATGCTTTAAGGTATCAAGGTCCAATGCGTAAACATATTGAAATGAACCCTAAGCGAGAACAATTTATGCAGGATCTGAAAAGTGAAATGGATATTGAAGATATTAACAGAAAATGGGCAGATAAGCCATCGCTAAAACTATTATGGCAGAAATACGTTTGGGGTAATCGTCAGAAAGTTTTTGTGTGGTCTATAAGGAATAGAAAGTAACATATAAAGGAGATCAGTACAATGTATTATCTAAACCAAAAGATAGAAAATCTGGTTAGAATTTTTGACCAGAATGAACGGAAGAGCTATCTTCGACTGGACTTAAACGAAAACCCTGGTGGGTTGCCGGAAGAGTTCGTAAATGGAGTGTTAGGCGATGTGACACCACAATTGATTGCACAATATCCTGAAACTCTACATTTTACAGAAGTGCTTGCACAATATTTGGGCACAGATATTCAGCACTTATGCTTAGTGAACGGTTCAGCAGAGGGCATTCGCTACATTATTCAGGCATTTACATCCGAAAACGGAAGAATTGTTGGCGTGGTTCCTTCATATTTTATGTTTCAGGTTTATTCAGAGATGTATGGTAGAAACTTTGTCAAGGTTCCCTATAATAAGGATCTCACGATGAGCATTGAAAATATTATTACACAGTTGACAGATGATACACAGCTTTTGATTTTGCTGAATCCGAATAATCCGATGGGAAATGTCTATACAGACGAAGAATTCAAAACTATTATGCAGGTATGTAAGGAAAAACAGATTACAGTTCTCATTGATGAAGCGTATCATTATTTCTACCCGAAAACATTTATTCAGTATGCGTTGAATGAACGTCATGTCTTTGTGACTAGAACTTTTTCCAAGTTATTTTCGATGGCTGGCTGTCGACTAGGCTATGTTGTTGGGCACCCCGATGATATTAAGTATGTACAAAAGTTCTGCACGCCGCATAATACCAATGCTTTTGCAATGCTATTTGCAGAGAGAATATTGACAACACCGGGTATGGTCGAAAGCCTTGTGAGAAAATTTCAAGAGGGAAGAAGTTATTTAATTAGTGAACTTGATGATCGTGGATATCATCATAAAGGTGAAGCGGGAAATTTCTTGTTTATTGAACCTAAAACAAAAGCACAGACGATTGTTGAACGAATGAAAAATGAGAAGAAAATCCTTATTAAGGCATATGAAAATGTTGGAGAATTTGGGGACTGTTTGCGTGTTTCTATAGGAGAGAAGAAATATATGCAGCAGTTTATGGTCGCCCTTCTGGAACTTGATAAGTGATTCTGTAAAGAGAAAGAGATTCGAATGGTTAGAGTAATTACATATGGAACCTATGATTTACTTCATTACGGACACATTAGGTTGCTGGAGCGCGCAAAAGCATTGGGTGATTATCTGATCGTGGGTGTCACGACAGATGATTTTGATAAAACCCGTGGAAAAATCAATGTACAGCAGTCCTTGATGGAGCGTATTGAGGCTGTACGTGCCACAGGACTTGCGGATAAGATCATCGTGGAAGAATACGAGGGTCAGAAAATTGATGATATTCGTAGGTACGATGTGGATATTTTCACGGTGGGTTCTGATTGGGCTGGAAAATTTGATTATCTGAATGAATATTGTAAGGTGGTGTATCTTCCGAGAACGGAGGGAATCTCTAGTTCTGAAGTACGGAGTAAACAATGTAAACTTCGTATGGGAATTGTTGGAAAAGCTGCTTTCAGAACAAAGTTTGTAGCAGAGTCTAAATATGTAAACGGCGTTGATGTAATTGGTGTATGTGCATTTCAGAAGAGTGAAGAATCTGAGTTTGATGGGATGTTCTATACCGAAAACTATGATGAACTTCTTGAAAAAGTGGATGCCGTGTATATTGTTTCCAAACCAGAGAAACATTATATTGATACAAAAAAAGCTCTTTTGGCGGGAAAGCATGTTTTGTGTGAATCACCAATTGCTTTAAAAGAAGCGGATTGTGAAGAACTATATTCGATTGCTGAAGAACATGGGCTGGTTCTTATGGATGCTATTAAGACGGCATACTCAACGGCATACGAACGGTTAGTCCTTCTAGCTAAGACTGGAAAAATTGGTAAGGTTGTATCGGTTGATGCTGTTTGTACTAGTCTGCGAGATGGTATTTCAATTGCTGGAACAGATTTAACCCAGAAATGGAATAGTATGTGCGGCTGGGCTCCTGCAGCATTGTTGCCCGTTTTTCAAATACTTGGAACGGAGTACAGGAAAAAAGTAATAACTACGAAATTTTTGGATGAAGCTGCCAATATGGATGCCTTTACAAAAATTGATTTTACCTATGGTGATGCAGTAGCTTCAATCAAAGTAGCAAAAGCTGCAAAATCTGAGGGTGAGTTGATTGTTACGGGAACGAAAGGCTATATCTATGTTCCAGCACCTTGGTGGAAAACAGATTATTTTGAGGTTCGTTATGAAAACGCCGAAGACAATCAAAGATTCTTTTATCAACTTGATGGTGAAGGCATTCGATATGAAATTGTAGCATTTGCAAAATCTGTTGAAGTTAAAAAGCCAATGAACTATGTTGAAAAAGGAGTTTCAAAATCAATAGCTAAAATCATAGAAAGCTTTAATGATCGTACTGATATGATAGTAATGTCCGGCGGTACATTGCGGTAAGCGCAAACCGCACGGTATTTTCTCCAGATTCGCCTACCCGATTGTGCCGTGCCGGGATTTACCGCGCTTTTCTCCCGGCTTGGCGGCACGTTGTCGCAGCCTTGTTTGAGAGGCAACATTGCTGCTTTTGAAACAAGGGCATGACCCTGCACAAACCTGACTGGCAGGCTTGGTTGAGAGAGACAGTATGGAAACACTGCCGAATTTAATTTGCGGAAAGTTTACAGTCGGCGGGAAGGATAATTTGCTGCCTGACAATGAGAAGGAGGAAAATAATATAAAAGGCAATGAATAATAGATGATGAAATACTTGAATTCCATAGACGTAGTTACAGTTCAGCCATGAAGCTAATTCATAGTAAGCGCCTTTTAATTCGACGACTTGTTTTCCAGAGAAATTCCCTTCGTAATGATAGCTAGGAAATGCAAATCTTAATTGCTCTTCTTTGGTTTTCGAATACTCTCCGGCAGCTTTTCTGACCATGGAACCAGATCATCTGCCAGTTTTTCCGCACCGACTTCACTGCATTTTTCCCTATTTTCCTTTTGTTTATAATAGCTTAACATAATTTTTTCTTATACAAGCTGCCTTCGGGTCTTCCATCGGACCGTAAATAGCCTCGTACTGCGGCAAGCACCAGGAAGCAAGTTTCTTAGCCTGCTTATAGAAGAATACCATCCAGTCACGGCTGCTTTCATTGATGCTCTCCTTATAAAGAGCCCAGCCTACATAATACCAGTTATGGATTGCAGAATAAGCCATCCAGTGCAGATGTTCCTTCTCAGTTGCAGGACGTCCGAAGTACGCTTCCAGAATGTCCTTAATCTTTGGTTCATCTACCTCATAATCAAGTCCGGCAATTACACGACCAAAGTCATAGCCAGGGTCATTATATCCTGCAAACTCGTAGTCGATGATGTCGAGAGTATCTTCAGTCATGAGCACATTGTCGATGTTGATATCGTTGTGGCACATGGTGTGTTTGACCCCGTCCATATCCGCATACTTCTGCAGCTTACGGAGCATGATCCATTCCTTCTCAAAGATTTTGAACAGGTCACCCTTCATCTTGGATGCTTCCTTGAAGAGACGCTCACACTGCCAGATCGGATCATAGTTGTACTCTTCCCAATCAGGAAGGTCATATCCTTCATCATGGAATGCACGAATCTTTCTGGCAACCCTTTTCATGATTTCAACGTCTTCATAGTACTTGCCGTGCAGGTCGATGCAGTTCTCACGGAACTTGGAAATCTTGGCACCCTGCTCGTCGATGTAGATGTATGTATCATCAACATGGGCTTTGGCTGCAAGTCTATTTGCTACACATTCATTCTTTCTGTAGATGAAGAAATGTGTGCTGTCTCCCGGATAGCGGAAGATATAACGTTCTCCACGGACAGCAAATGTGAAGAGAATGTTGGAAAGTCCCTTCTGCAGAACATTGATGTCGCTGATTTCATCTTCGGTACAGTTAAGAACGGAGCAAATCTTCTCGTTGATCCAGCCGGAAACATTACCGAGGAACAGACCGTCGATGTTCTGGATTTCCTGAATGGAATCAAACTCAAACAGGAAGTCGGCAGAATATTCACGGACATACATGTCAAGGTCATCAATATGGCGGTTGATGAATTCTTCCCAGAACAGGGCGGATACGCGGAAGTCATCAATTTCCTCATCCATGAAATTAACCAGTCTTCTGCTCAGCTCAGCGTCCAGATAAGCATGTCCATAGATGCACTCGCCACTCTTGGCGCAGCTATAAATATCGAGGATTCTGCCGGACTGGTTCTTCTTCACTACCAGCTCGTTGTGGGCATCTTCCTTATATACAGTGGCATGGAAAGAATTATATTCATACTGAGAGAACGGGTTCTCTTCAAAGTAATTGTCGCAGTTCAGAATATATGTAGAACCAAGGAAGTCCTTAGCAATGTAAAGGGAGTAGATGTTGTTCTTCTTTAGGTCAGGGTTGATTTCGATGTTCACGCCCCACTTGTCCACCAGGAAGAAATAAAGCTCCTGCTTGTAACCGATAACCACGGTGATGTCGTTGATTCCCGCTTCCTTCAACTGACGAATCTGACGCTCAATCAGTGTCTCACCATTCTTCATGAACAGGCCCTTAGGCATGTTGTATACAGATTTGGCAGAAATGTCGGAACCACCGGCTGCAAGAATGACAGCGTTGTTGACCTTCAGTGGCTCCAGTTCCTCCATAGCGGATTCGGTTACTTTTCCATCCTTCAGGTAGCCCTTCTTTTCCAGGCTGGCGGCAAGTTCAGCCACCTCATCCTCGGATTTGAACACATAATAATGCTTATTGGAGTATACGTAGTTGGCGATATTCTCTGGTGTTTCTTCTGCTCTAAGCAGGGTTCTTATAACTTCAAACTCTTTGTAGGTAATCATTTCTTCTTTTCCTCTCTGAATCTCTTCAACAACAAGCTGCCTTCAAACACATCTATATCTTGTTTACTTGTTATCTTGCACTGTGGTGATGTGCACTGAGAAAACCACAGTCTTTTTCCAAGAGCCATATAAAGGGATGTAGTATGCGGCTCAAGGTCATTGAGGATGTCTCTCCTCACTGCTTCCTCATAAGCATCACACAACTCTCCGAACTTGAAGGTCCACGGATTTGCAAATCCTTTCAAGGTCTCACGGATTATATTCTGGGTTGTAGAATACTCGTCATCTTTGATGCATGTGCACAAGTCTATATCAGCTGATGCGATGGCATTTCCATGTTTCTTACATACACGAATGGAATCGTCGATGTCTTCCTGAGGTGTCATTGGTGCTACACCAAAGGAGATTACCACAATATCGTCCTTGGATATTTTGCCCTTCAGATTAAAGATTCCATTCATTGTGGATTCCTGGAAGGTTGTCCCTCCGGTACAAGTCCACTTCTTTTTATCTATCCTGTACTTGTGGCAGATATCCTCGACCTCATCGACCCAGTCCTTGTGACAGACCACTTCGATAGCATCGATGTTATCGTCATTCTGGAATATCTCAAGTGTATATGCAAGAATAGGTTTTCCCTGGACTTTGATGAATTGTTTGGGAACTCCTGCCCCCACTCTCGTTCCGGTTCCACCGGCTAGTATTACTCCTATGTTCATTTCATTCTCCTCGGTTTTATCTTCTTTTCCTACTTCTGCCTTTTACCTGCATTACCTGCTCATTTCTCTACACCGGCTTATAAGGATTCACACAGAGGCTTGGATTATAGTAGATGACATCATCTCCAACCAGGACGCTCTTTCCGTCCTTGACTTCGATAATGTTCACAGCACAATTGTCAGGAACCTTGCCATGCTAGAAGTCTTCCTTGTTTTCAGTTTCATAGACCTGCTGTAGCATTGCTCTTAAAGCAAATCCATGAGTCGTGAGAAGAATTGTCTCATAACAGTACCTCTTTATCAGTTCTTGATAGAACTCTCCGGTTCGGGCACATACCTGCTGAATTGACTCCCCGCTTGCACTGTTTTGAAAAGCGAATGGATTGTCATAGAAGTCATTGAAATGCTCTGATGGTATTTCAAAGTTCTCCTTGGTAAGTCCCAATCCTTCCTATTCTCCAAAGAACATCTCCTTCAGCCGGTCATCCGTCTGGATTGGAGGTATGTCCTTCTTATTCTTTCTTAGAATAATCTCTGCCGTTTCATAGGCCCTGGACAATGGACTTGATATAGCCACATCGAACTTGATATCGGAAAGTGCCCGGGCTGTGATTATGGCAAGTTCTCTGCCCTTTTCATTCAATAGTTCGTCCATCCATCCTTGCAGAGCACCTCGGAGGTTACCGTTGGTTTCTCCATGACGGACTATGTAAATCTTCAATCGCCAACACTGAATATTCCGTTGCGGCGAAGCCGTCTGTCCGGAAAAATGGAAACCACCTGTCCGGATAGGCGGAAACCGCTTTAGGTT
>NZ_WQPW01000037.1:0-171449 GCF_018785465.1 Clostridium sp. MCC328 | reverse complement strand
CATATACCAACGCCCCTTTTCTTTTAATTTTACCAGAAAAGGGGCATGTTCACAATTTATTTACTCATGCGTTTTTCGTGAGTGGTGGAACAGACGAATACCGGTGAATGCCATCGCCATTCCGTATTTGTTGCACACATCGATCACGTTGTCGTCACGGACAGAGCCACCCGGCTGTGCGATATACTTCACGCCGCTCTTGTGGGCACGCTCAATATTATCACCGAACGGGAAGAAGGCGTCGGAACCGAGAGCCACATCCTGCATCTTGTCGAGCCATGCGCGCTTCTCCTCCTTTGTGAATACCGGCGGCTTCTCAGTGAAGACCTTCTGCCACTCACCCTCAGCGAGAACATCCATATACTCGTCCCCGATATAAACGTCAATGGCGTTGTCGCGGTCCGCACGTTTGATCTTGTCGATAAACGGAAGGTTTAATACCTGCGGAGCCTGACGGAGAAACCAGTTGTCTGCCTTCTGACCCGCAAGACGTGTACAGTGGACACGGGACTGCTGACCTGCGCCGATACCGATGGCCTGTCCTCCCTTCACATAGCATACGGAGTTGGACTGTGTGTACTTTAAGGTGATCAGTGAGATCATAAGGTCGATCTTTGCGGAATCCGGGATTTCCTTGTTCTCCGTCACAACGTTCGATAAGAGCTCCTTATCGATCTTTAAGTTGTTTCTTCCCTGCTCGAAGGTCACGCCAAATACCTGTTTGTGCTCGATCGGTGCCGGAACGTAGGACGGATCGATCTGGATCACATTGTATTTTCCATTCTTTTTCTGTTTTAAGATCTCAAGAGCTTCCGGTTCATATCCCGGAGCGATCACGCCGTCGGATACCTCGCGTTTGATAAGCTTTGCGGTGTCAACATCGCAGACATCGGAAAGGGAAATAAAATCGCCGAAGGAAGACATACGGTCTGCGCCTCTTGCTCTCGCGTAAGCACTTGCAAGCGGGGAAAGCTCACCGAGATCGTCCACCCAGTAGATCTTTCTTAAAACTTCATCCATCGGAAGACCTACTGCGGCACCTGCCGGGGAAACATGCTTGAAGGAAGTAGCTGCCGGAAGACCTGTCGCTTCCTTTAATTCCTTGACGAGCTGCCAGCCGTTCAACGCGTCGAGAAGGTTGATGTAGCCCGGCTTTCCGTTTAAGACTGTGATCGGAAGATCACTTCCGTCTTCCATGTATACACGAGATGGTTTCTGGTTCGGGTTGCATCCGTATTTTAATTCCATTTCATTCATGATTTGTTTTTCTCCTTTTGATACGACTAGTGATTTTTATTTACAATTCTTGTCTCATACTTTCCGGTCTCGATATCGATGAATCTGACAAAGAGGGAAACCTTGTTGTCCTCATTCAGGCTCTCCCATACATTCTTTGTGAAGCTGTCGATATCGCCCTCAATGGCAATGCGCTTCGGCTCACCCTCAAAGCTCGGAAGCGGATTTCCGTCGTTCATGTAGGTGTGGATGAAACGTCCCTCACCGCTTAATGGCTTCTCATATGCGTATGTAAAGCGGCTGCAGCTATCCGGGTTTCCATCACTGCTCTTTAAGATGGACATCGCAAAGTTGTAGTTCCCGTTCTCAATGTGCATGATTCCGGAGATTCGCGGAGTGTAGTTCGGGCCGTCCGGCTCAAACTCGCGGCAGCGCAGGGACTGCTCGAAGGTCTGCTGGCGGTCCATTCCGTCGTAGATCGTATCTGTCTGGTCGCCGTTTGTCACGATGGTCTTATTTCCGAGAACGCGCACCGGGGCGTAGATGATAAGGCTCGGGTCCTCTAATTTTGACGGATCAAACGCCTGAGTACGGATTCCTTCACCATCCTCTACAAAGACACGGTTGCGGCTGTTGCTGCTTCTTCCCATAATAAAATATGCGGTCACGGCTGTCTTTCCATCGGCTGATTTTCCGATCACGATTCCTCTTCCCGGATAAGAATTGTTTTTTAACTCCTCTGAAAGTGATAATAACTTCATGGAAGTACTCCTCCTGTTTTCGTATAAGATCACCGGAATTTGTACCGGCGACGGGTTTTAATTTTATGATAACATACTTCCTGCAGATTGAGTATTTAAAATTACTTATCAACGATCCCGGCGTTTTCTTATGAAATGCTTTCATTTATTTAAAAAAATCGTAATGTGGCGTTCATGTACAAGAGGCAGGTCTTCATGATATAATATAACTGTCTTAGAAAGATAAACCTGGTACCGGACAGGCTTTCTTCCATTCGCCTATTCCGGTGCCGCATTAAAATACGATAAAAGGAGCTGATCTTCTTATGAGAAAAAATCTTTATAAATTTGCCGCTTTGACAATGTTTGCCGCATTATCCATCACCGCATGCAAAAAACACGAGGCTGTGGACATCTCTGGAATTCATACGTCCGCTGCGGAGACCATGGCGGAAACTACTTCCAATGAAACAAAGGCTGATCCGGCAGCAGACAATTCAAAAAGTGACTCCTCAAAAACTGATGCTTCAAAAGCCGGATCTTCTGAGGTCGAGACGCAAAAGGATTCCAACGCCTCCGACGCGTTAAGCGTGAAATCGAAGATCGCGACCGAAAAGACCGGAAAGGTCTCCATCGAATACCCGATCCTCTCCAATCTCCGTGATGCATCCATGACCCAGGCCGTCAATGAGCTTTTAAAGAAAGAGGCGACCTCGATCATCACTGCCTGGGAACTGGACACCGAAAAGGATGAGGTTTCCATCAACTGTGATCTGGTATCCCTCGATAAAAACAAGGCGGTATTTACATTCCACGGAATGGTAAACGTTGCAGAAACAGCCCATCCGTCAAATGTGCGCTATGCCGTCTCTGTGAACTTAAATACAGGATCACCAATCGGTCTGACTGCGTATGCAGATGCGGATTCCATCGCGGAATATCTTTCTTCCGATAACGTTGTGGTGGTAGAACCGGCGGACACAGCAGCTGAAGTAAAGGATTCCATCAAGTCCAGTGGAAAAGAACTCTGGCAGACGGTTTTTGCAGAATGTGATTTTACTTCCGTAAAGGACGGGACATTCCCACAGGCGTTTTCCTACGAAAAAGACGGAGATATCTACCTGATCGTTCCGGTGAGCCATGCGGCGGGTGATTATGCCCTTGTAAAATATTCACCGGAAACAAAATAACAATAGATGATCTGAGAAACGATCCGGTTGATTTCTATCCTGCGTTTTGGTATGATAGAGGGAAGGAAAAAACATGATCTGCCGGATCGGTCTATAGGCTTTGGCAGATCACAGAAAGGCTGGTATCTATTAATGGAAAATGTAACGTATATTGACCACCCGCTGGTTCAGCACAAGATCTCCATGTTAAGAAAGAAGACCACAGGAACAAATGAGTTCCGTACTCTTGTTGAGGAGATCGCAACTCTGATGGGATATGAGGCACTCCGCGATCTCCCTCTGGAGGACGTTGAGGTCGAGACTCCAATCGAGACATGTATGACCCCGATGCTTGCAGGCAAGAAATTAGCCATCGTTCCGATCCTGCGCGCAGGTCTCGGAATGGTAAACGGTGTCCTTTCCCTCGTTCCGTCCGCGAAGATCGGTCATATCGGTCTCTACCGCGACGAGGAGACCCATGAGCCTCATGAGTATTTCTGCAAGCTTCCGAATCCGATCGAGCAGAGAACCATCGTTGTCACAGACCCGATGCTCGCTACCGGCGGTTCCGCAGTTGCAGCTATTGATTTCATCAAGCAGCACGGCGGAAAGCATATCAAATTTATGTGCATCATCGCTGCCCCGGAAGGTGTAAAGAGACTCCACGAGGCACATCCGGATGTACAGATCTATGTCGGACACCTTGACCGTGAATTAAACGAGAACGCGTACATCTGTCCGGGTCTCGGAGATGCCGGAGACCGTATTTTTGGCACGAAGTGATTTAAGAGTATAGGTTCCCATACTAAAAATAAAACCACGATATTTGTTAAAACTCAACATATGAGTTTATAGATAAATATCGTGGTTCTTTTTTTTATTATTGCATCTCATATTGCAGAAAAATCATCGCATGGATCGTTCTTTCACTGCCTCGTTCCTTTTGCAGTTATCAATTACTCCTGCACTTTCTTGGCAATCTCGCCCTGCTTCTTATAGATGGAATTCTCATCCACACATCCACGGACGCTGGATAACGGGTAGATATTGCAGTTCCTTCCAATAACAGTTCCTGGATTCAGAACAGAACCGCATCCGATTTCCACG
Source organism: Clostridium sp. MCC328 (assembly GCF_018785465.1). Taxonomy (NCBI): domain Bacteria; kingdom Bacillati; phylum Bacillota; class Clostridia; order Eubacteriales; family Clostridiaceae; genus Clostridium; species Clostridium sp. MCC328. The sequence continues at coordinate 167,197 of NZ_WQPW01000037.1, read as the reverse complement.
CAGTCACCGAGCATCGCACCAAATTTCTTGATCCCTGTCTCGATATCGCCGTCCTCGGCATGAACCTTCACGAGAAGCTTGTCGGATTTCACGTTTGAGGTGATGGAACCGGCTCCCATGTGGGCGCGGTAGCCTAAGATGGAATCTCCCACATAGTTGTAGTGCGGAACCTGGACCTTATCGAACAGGATCACGTTTTTTAACTCCGTGGAGTTTCCAACAACAGCACCCTCGCCGACTAAAGCATTTCCCCGGAGGAACGCGCAGTGGCGGACCTCTGCGTCCTTTCCGATAATGATATTCTCACCGAGGTACGCACTCGGCATCACCTTTGCGGTCTTATGGACCCATACAGTCTCCCCGCGCTTCTCGTACTCATCCTCCGGGAGTGTCTTTCCAAGTTCGAGGATAAACTCCTTGATATGGGCAAGTGCCTCCCACGGGTAGGTAAACTGGCGGAGGAAATCCGCAGCCTGGGTGTGGGAAAGGTCATAAAGATCGACGATCTTAGTCTCTTCTTTTTTCATAATGATTCTCCAATCTGCCATCTTGCCAGACAGCATTTATTTACGGCTGGACCGCCGAAAGCATTTTCGATAAGCTTTTGCAAACGGCTGCAGCATTGAAACAGACCTGTTGCTATTTTTTATAGAACTGAGCCGCAGCGTCAAAATATGGCCGCAGCATATAGGCGTTGTTCGTCTGCTTGACACCGTTTGTCCTGAGCGTCACAAAACGCTCCAGCTTTTCCATGTACTCATCCGGCGTGATGGTTCCCTCCGCCACGTAAGTGAGGCCTTTTTCCCAGCTTGCCGTGAGTTCCGGATTCAGGAGCTGCCGCATGGACGCCTGGCAGACATCGAAGACAATCTCCCCGAGAAGTGTCGGCGTGATGACCTGGGTCTTCTTCGCCAGTGCCAGATACTTGATGTTGAACAGCTTTTTTAAGATCTCCGCCCGGGTGGCGCTCGTTCCGATGCCGCTTCCCTTGATCTGGGCCCGCAGGTCCTCATCATCGATGAGCTGGCCCGCGTTCTCCATGGCAAGGATCATGGAACCGGAGGTGTAGCGCTTCGGCGGAGATGTCTCGCCTTCCTTGATATCAAATTTTAAAAGCTTTAATTTCTGTCCTTTTTTCAGGCCGGACAGCATGGCAAGAAGATTCTTTGCCTTCTCATCATGACCTGGATCCAGTTCTTCCGCCTGGTTTTCCTGTCCTGCGCCGGAATTTTCACCCCGGCTGTTTCCAGAATTTTCCATTTTTTTCTTGGACGGGACGTTCGCAACCTCCAGGTATCCCGCCTCCGCAAGGACCTTATATGCCGCGAAGAACTGTTCTCCCTGCTTTTCAATCCGCAGGGAAAACTTCTGGTAGACTGCAGGTGGATAAAAAATGCTTAAAAAACGCCGTCCGATCAGCTCATACACCTTTGCAGCCAGCGGGTTGAGACTTCTCAGTGCTCCAAATCCCTGCCCCGTCGGGATGATGGCGTAGTGGTCGGTGATCTGCTTATCGTTCACATACTTTGTCCGAGCGATCAGCTTCCAGGTTCCGCTGTCCAGCGCCTTCGCGGCAAAGTCCGCGAGAAGCCCGAAATTCCGGAGTCCGCCGATATTTTTATAGATCTCCTTCGCCACCGCAGTGGAGAGAACTCTGGCGTCTGTTCGAGGGTAAGTCACCAGCTTTTTCTCATAGAGCTCCTGGATGATCTTTAAGGTCTCATCCGGGCTGATCTTGAACATCTTCGAACAGTCGTTCTGGATCTCCGCAAGGTTATATAAAAGCGGCGGATTTTTCGTCTCTTTTTTCTTATCCAGGGCGATGAGCGTTCCTTCCATCGGGTCGGCGCTTAAAAAGCGGATCAGCTCCTCCGCTGTCCTATGCTCTTTAAATCCGTTTTCCTTATAAAGCGCCGGTGTGCCGAAGTATCTGGAGCCTTCCACCGCTCTCCATTCCGCCTCGATGACCGCGGTCTCATGATCCGGGACATCGAAGGAACCGATGACGCGGTAGAACGGGGTCTTCACGAATTCCCGGATCTCCCGCTCCCTGCGGACCACCATACCGAGGACACAGGTCATCACACGGCCGACGGACAGCACCGCCCGCTTTTCCCTCAGGTAGGACGCCACCGATGGGCCGTATCTTAAGGTGAGCACCCTGGAAAAATTGATACCCATCAGGTAATCTTCTTTTGCTCTAAGATATGCGGAGGCTGCAAGGTTGTCGTACTCCGCAAGGTCCTTCGCCTCCCGGACGCCCCGGAGTATCTCATCCTCGGTCTGGGAGTCGATCCAGACACGGCGGCGGTTCTTTCCCTTTACCCCGGCCATCTGCTCCACCAGGCGGTAGATGTACTCTCCTTCACGCCCGGAGTCAGTGCAGACATAGATCGTGTCCACGTCCGACCGGTTTAAGAGCCCGCTCACGATCTTAAATTGTTTTTTTACATCGTCGATCACCTGGTATTTGAATGTCTTCGGGAGAAACGGCAGGGTTTCCATGCTCCAGCGTTTCAGGGCCGGATCGTAGGCATCCGGGTAACTCATGGTCACCAGATGACCCACACACCAGGTCACGATAGCCTGGTCGGACTCAATATATCCGTCTCCTTTTCTCCCGGAAACCTTTAGCGCCTTTGCAAATTCCTGTGCGACGCTGGGCTTCTCGGCGATAAATAGTGCTTTTCCCATGAAACCTCTTTCCTGTTTTTATTGACTTCATAGCTGCTATTTTTTTCTTCTGCGGGAGCTCCGATAAAAGAACTGCCGCGAACATCAGCGCACATCCGGCCAACATCTTTCCTGTCAGTACATCCTTTAAAAAGATCACGGAAAACAGAGTTCCGAACACCGACTCCATGGAAAGAAGGATCGCCGATGTAGATGCGCTCAGATATTTCTGTCCGCTGTTCTGTAAGAGATAAGCCACTGTGGTGGAGAAGACTGCCAGGTATAGCAGTCCCCCGATCAGAGACTTATCCATCAGAACCGTGAAATCAAAGGATCCGTCAAGAAACGGTGCGCAGATCCAGTTGAAAATAGCTGCTACAAGGATCTGGATCACCGTCAGGGCGATCGGGTCGTGGCATTCTGTAAACTTGTCGATAAATACCATGTGAACCGCAAACATCAGACCGCAGACCAGCGTCAGAAAATCTCCGTAATTGATCGAGAGATCTCCCTGCAATGACAAAAGCGCAAGACCGATGACCGCGAGAAACGCGGCGGCGATATTCCGGCCTGTAGGTCTCTTTTTACTGACGACCCAGTAGAGGAACGGCACGATGATGACATACAGCGTTGTGATAAAAGCATTCTTGCTTGCTGTCGTGTGCTTCAGACCGTAGGTTTGGAACTGATAGGACAGGCAGAGAAAAGCGCCTAAGATCACGCCGCAGAGGACCGTCTCCCGGTCTGCTTTCATCATATTTTTATGGAACAACAGGGCGAGCAGTACCGCGGACATGGAAAAGCGGACCGCCAGAAGGTATGTCGGCGGGATCACATCCACAGAATTTTTCATAACCACGAAGGCAAATCCCCAGATCATCGTCGTAAGGATCAGTCCCATGGATGCCAGGATTTTGATGCTGCGTTCACTTAAATTATTCATATCAATAATTCCTTAGTAGTTTTATGCAAAGCAAAAATCTCATCGGCGCAGCCGATCTGGAATGGATTTTTGCTTGTAACCATGAAGGGTTGTCATTATTTTTCATAAATATAAAAACGATATCCTGTCGCAGACGTCCACTCTTTCCCTGCCTTCACGATCGGTGATGGGAAGTGCGGTTTGTTGACAGCATCCGGGAAGTTCTGGGTTTCAAAGCAGAATGCGGTCCTTGCATGGTAGAACGCACCTTTCTTTCCTTTCTCCTGCTCAAGCCAGTTAGCAGTATAGAACTGCACGCCCGGCTGGTCTGTATAGACATCCATCGCTCTGCCGCTCTCCTCGGAGAAGATCTGCGCGGCAAGTCCGAAGTCGCCGCGGACATGGGAGAGACACCAGTTATGGTCGTATCCACGTCCCATGACAAGCTGGTCGAAATTCTCATCGATCCGATCCCCGATCACATGGAAATCCGTGAAATCCATCGGAGTTCCCTTTACCGGGCGGATCTCTCCAGTTGGGATCGATGTCTCATCGGACGGGGTGTAAAAATCTGCAAGAATTCGAGCTTTGTGGTCAAGGATGGAACCTCCGTTATTGCCGAGGAGGTTGAAATATCCATGGTTTGTCAGGTTCACCGGTGTGTCCGCATCGGAAAGGACACGGTATGTCAGCGTCAGCATATCCTCGTCTGTCAGCGTATATGTGACGGATACGATGGCGTTTCCCGGATATCCCTGATCTCCGTCCGGGCTCAGAAGTGTGAAGGTGACAGCGTTTTCCGCCTCTTCCTTCGCGTTCCAGAGACGCGCGTCATAGTAATCCAGACCGCTGTGCAGGTTGTTCGGTCCATTGTTCACCGCCAGGGTATACTCTTTTCCGTTCAGGGAGAACTTTCCCTTCGCGGTGCGGTTTGCGATCCTGCCCACAACGGATCCGAAATGCGGACCATTGTTTAAATAACCAACTGCGTCGTCAAATCCCAGCATCACATCGTCCATAACCCCATTTTTATCCGGAACGACCATGCGGACCCAGACAGCGCCGAGATCTGTGACGGATGCCTCAAGACCATTCTTGTTTGTTATGGTGTAGAGGCTTACCTCTCTTCCATCCGGCATTTCCCCAAAATGCTCTTTCTTCACTGACATAAAATTACCTCCTCGGTTTCGATCCTTATAAAACAGAATGTGCCTTGACACATTCGCGCGGTCACTTGCGACAGGCTGCATCTTCGCGCAAGTGCGCATCTTTGGTACGTTACGAAACAGCATCAGGTCATATACAGGCATATGTACTGATTCGCTGTCCGCGTAAAAAGGACCCGCAAAAATAGCGGGCCCATGAATTACGTTCTGATCGACAGATGATAACGGATATCCGTCGATATTATTTTGCAGAAATATATCCCTGCTTTGTGAGAAGCTCTGCGCAGAGAACGGCTCCGCCTGCAGCACCGCGGACGGTGTTGTGGGACAGACCGATAAACTTCCAGTCATAGACGGTGTCTTCTCTTAAGCGGCCGATGGATACGCCCATTCCCTTCTCAAAATCAACGTCCAGCTTAACCTGCGGACGGTTGTCCTCTTCCATATACTGGATGAACTGCTTCGGTGCGCTCGGAAGCTCTAACTTCTGCGGAAGTCCCTTGAAGTTTACAAGCTTTTCAATGAGCTGTTCCTTGGAAGCTTTCTTTCTGAATTTTACGAATACAGCAGCTGTGTGGCCGTTTAATACCGGTACCCGGACGCACTGGCATGTGATCACCGGCTCTTTTGCCTTTACGATCACGCCGCCTTCTAAGTGACCCCAGATCCTAAGCGGCTCCTGCTCACTCTTCTCTTCCTCGCCGCCGATGTACGGGATCACATTCTCTACCATTTCCGGCCAGTCCTTAAAGGTCTTTCCTGCTCCGGAAATAGCCTGATATGTAGTAGCGACTACCTCGTACGGCTCGAACTCTCTCCACGCACTGAGTGCCGGAGTGTAGCTCTGGATCGAGCAGTTCGGCTTTACTGCGATAAATCCGCGGGTCGTGCCGAGTCTCTGCTTCTGGAACTTGATCACCTCAAAGTGATCCGGGTTGATCTCCGGAATTACCATCGGAACATCCGGTGTCCAGCGGTGCGCGCTGTTGTTGGAAACCACCGGAGTCTCTGTCTTCGCGTAAGCTTCCTCGATAGCGAGGATCTCTTCCTTTGTCATATCAACGGCGCTGAATACGAAATCAACGGTCTTGGATACCGCATCCACGTCATTTACATTCATAACAACTAAATTTTTAACTTTTTCCGGCATCGGAGTCGTCATTTTCCAGCGTCCTCCAACTGCCTCCTCATATGTTTTTCCTGCAGAACGCGGGCTGGCTGCCACGGTCGTCACTTCGAACCATGGATGATTCTCAAGGAGAGAGATAAATCTCTGTCCTACCATACCTGTTGCTCCAAGGATACCAACTCTAAGTTTCTTTTCCATCACACATATCTCCTCATCTCAGCCCGTCAGCCGGTATCAGCTGCCAGCCTGCCATTTTCCACCCGTCGCGGACATATGTCTCTATGCGCAACACTTGTGTTGTTGTCTATCCTAACTCAAAACGACAAAAAATGCAAGTGTTAAATGCCATTGCAGAACTGTAACGATTAAAGAATCTCAAGAGCTACGTGGATCATATCCGCAAAAGATGTTTCTCTTTCTTCTGCAGTAGTCTTCTCGCCTGTCACCATAGAGTCAGATACGGTCAGAATGGAAAGTGCACGAGCCTTTGACAGTGCCGCATTCGCGTAGAGAGCTGCTGTCTCCATCTCCACTGCAAGGACACCCATATCGGCAAACTGGAGTCCCTCGTGTTTTTTCTTCTCCGGCTCGTAGAAAAGATCGGAGGTCAGCACGTTTCCGACGTGATACGGGAGGTTTTCCTGTTCTGCATGGAAGACAGCCTTGATCAGAAGGCCAAAGTCCGCGATCGGTGCGAAATCGCCCGGAAGACCGAATTCTCTTACATAGTTTGTCTGTGTGCAGGCACCCATCGCGAATACAAGATCACGGATATGGACATCTTCAGAAATTGCTCCGGTCGTGCCTACACGGATCAGCGTCTTAACACCGTATCCTTCGATCAATTCATGAGAATAAATTCCGATAGACGGACAGCCCATTCCTGTTCCCATGACAGAAACAGGTTTGTCGCGGTAAAATCCGGTGTAGCCGAACATATTTCTTGTAGCATTGAACTGTTTCGCACCGGCAAGGAAATTTTCAGCTATAAATTTTGCGCGGAGCGGATCACCAGGAAGTAAAATAGACGGCGCAATCTCGCCTTGTTTTGCGGCAATATGAGGTGTAGGTGTATTCATATGATTTCTCCTTTTCATCGGACAGGATCTGTCCGGGTCATAGTCTTAAGTTCCATTATGTCACGAGCATCTTTCAGCTATCTCTATTATAACCTAACTTTCGTTCCTTTTCCAGCCCTCTTTGCTGCTTTCAGCCGGTTGAGGGCAACTTCTTTTCCTTTATAATCCGCGGTTCCGTCCATATCCGGCAGATATACATGTTCCAGCGTATCTTCCTTTTCCAGCCGGATTCCGCAAACACCGCGGCTGTTCTTTTTGAGCTCCGGGATTTCCTCCATCTGGAACTTTAAGAACATTCCGCCAACGGTCTGCAGGACTACGTCGCGGGTTCCGTCGATCTCTGTGCCGATCTCGCGGATCTCCGTAAGTTTATCCCCTTCTGCCAGCTTTGTTGCCACAACAGTCCTGTTCGCTGTTACAAATTCCTCTCCCGGAACGATCTTCACCGCCGCCTGGGCCGTCGCGAACAGGAATTTCTTACCGGTAAATCCGGATGCCGGAAGCATAAAGAGGATCGTCTCCGTCTTCCCATCAAATTTGCTGACGTTCTCGATGGGGATTCCCTTGTCTTTCATCTTCAGTGTCGGAAACTCCGCAACCTTCACCTGGTACATGTTTCCGGTATCTGAGAACATGCAGAGCTTATCGTCCGTCATCACCGGAAGTACCCAGACATTCTCGCTGTCCACGGTCTCCTGGTTCCTCTCGTAGATGGAGCGGTCCATGGTCTTGCAATAGCCGAAACGGTCCATGACGAAAATCACTTCCTTCGCCTCTTCCTTCGCCTCCACGTAAACCATCTCTTCGCCGTCCTCAATGAGTGTCCTTCTCGGTTCTGCGAACTCTGCCTTGATGGAGTCAAGGTCTTCCTTGATCACCACATCCATATTCTTCTGGTTGGAAAGAATATGCTTATATTCACGGATCTTCCGCAATGTCTCCTTGTATGCTTTCTGGAGCGCAAGGATTTCAAGACCGATGAGCTTGTAGAGACGCATCTCCAGGATCGCCGTCGCCTGGCGCTCAGTAAAGTGAAGATTCTTCGCATCCGCCTCAAAGCCCGGCACACGGAACTTGATCTTCTCCGTATTTCCGGTCATCAGGCATTCCTTCGCGTCCTTCATGTTCTTTGATCCCCGGAGAACGGCAATAATGAGGTCGATCACATCGCACGCCTCGATAAGGCCTTCCTGCACTTCCTTCTTTTCCATTTCCTTCTGGAGAAGAACATTGTACTTCTTCGTCATGTTCCGGTACTGGAACTCCAGGAACGTATTTAAGATCTGTTTGAGGTTCATGGTCTCCGGGCGTCCCTCGTCGATAGCCAGCATGTTGACGCCGTAGGTGTCCTCAAGCTTTGTCTTCTTATAGAGGATTGCCTTGATCCTATTGACATCCGCGTCCTTCTTTAATTCCAGGACGATGCGGATCCCTTCTTTGCTGGACTGGTTTGAGATATCAACCACGTCGGTGAGCTTTCTCGTCTCAACGAGATCTGCCACATCCATGAGGAACTTGTTGATTCCCGCACCGATCATCGTGTATGGGATCTCCGTGATCACCAGTTTGTCACGGTCTGCCTTTCTTCTTCCGAGCTCAACCTCGATTCTTCCGCGGAGCCTGATCTTTCCGGCACCGGTCTCATAGATCTGTAAAAGATCGCCCTTATTTGCGATAATCCCACCGGTGGGGAAATCCGGTCCCGGCATATACTGCATCAACTCTTCTACGGTGAGAAGCCGGTTATCGATATAGGCCTTTACCGCGTCGATAACTTCCCCTAAATTGTGGGGTGGAATGCTGGTGCTCATGCCGACAGCGATTCCCTCGGCACCGTTTACGAGAAGGTTCGGCACGCGGACCGGAAGGACCTCCGGCTCCTTCTCCGTCTCATCGTAGTTGGAGACGAAATCCACCGTCTTATCGAGGTCTTTTAAGTAGACTTCCTCCGCAAATTTCTTTAAGCGCGCCTCGGTGTATCGCATGGCAGCGGCTCCGTCGCCCTCGATGGAGCCAAAATTTCCGTGTCCGTCCACCAGTGCCATTCCCTTTTTAAAGTCTTGGGACAGGACAACCAGAGTCTCGTAGATAGAACTGTCGCCGTGCGGGTGGTATTTACCCATGGTATCGCCAACGATACGTGCCGACTTTCTGTGGGGCTTATCGTGATCTAAGTGAAGCTCACTCATATCATAGAGGACACGGCGCTGTACCGGCTTTAAACCATCTCTGGCATCCGGGATCGCACGGGAGGTGATGACGCTCATGGAGTAGTCCAGATAGCTCTTCTGCATTTCCTCCGAATATTCAGTTCGCAATATTTTTTCAGACATGGTAAACTCTCCTTCTATGCGTCGATCTCCGCCTCATCGGCATGATCATAGATAAATTTCTTTCTCGGCGGAACATCGCTTCCCATCAGAAGCTCCGTCACTTCACTTGCCATCCGGGCATCCTCGATCTCCACCCGTTTTAAGACACGGTTCTCCGGATTCAGTGTCGTCTCCCAGAGCTGGTCCGCATCCATCTCACCGAGACCTTTGTATCGCTGCAGCGTAAAGTCCCCGGCGTGGTTCTTTTTATACTCTTCCAGAGCTTTATCATCGTAGAGATACCTCTCTTCCCCACGCTTCGGAACCACCTTGTAGAGCGGCGGCATCGCAATATAAACATGTCCATCGTAGATCAATTCAGGCATGAAACGGTAGAGGAACGTTAAAAGCAACGTATCAATATGGCTTCCGTCCACATCGGCATCGGTCATCAGGACGATCTTATCATATTTCAATTTCGTGATATCAAAGTCATTTCCGTAGCCCTCGGAAAATCCGCAGCCGAAGGCGTTGATCATGGTCTTGATCTCTGCGTTTGCCAGGACCTTATCCATGGATGCTTTCTCCACATTTAAGATCTTTCCGCGGATCGGAAGGATCGCCTGGAACTGGCGGTTTCGTCCCATCTTCGCGGAGCCGCCGGCGGAATCTCCCTCAACGATAAAGATCTCACACTTTGACGGATCGCGGCTCTCACAGTTCGCCAGCTTTCCGTTGCTGTCGAAGGAGAACTTCGACTTGGAGAGCATGTTTGTCTTCGCCTTCTCCTCGGCTTTGCGGATCTTTGCGGATTTCTCCGCACAGGCGATGATTGCCTTTAACGTATCGAGATTTCGGTCAAAGAACCGCTCCAGCTCATCTCCGGTCATGGTGAACACGGCTTTTGTCGCGTCGGCGCTGGCAAGCTTCGTCTTCGTCTGTCCCTCAAAGATAGGATCCGGGTGTTTCACCGCCACAACGGCCGTCATGCCATTTCTCGTATCCGCTCCGGTAAAGTTGCTGTCTTTCTCTTTTAAAATGCCAAGCTCCCTCGCGTAGGAGTTGATCAGCTGGGTAAATTTTGTCTTGAATCCCACCAGATGGGTTCCGCCCTCCTGGGTGAAGATATTGTTGCAGAATCCGAGAATATTCTCCTCGAAGGCATCAACAAACTGGAACGCCACCTCCACCTCGATCCGATCCACACTGCCCTTAAAGTACACCGGCTCATGAACAGGATCTTTTCCATTGTTTAATTCACGGACATAGGCAATGATTCCGTCCGGCTCGTGGTAGGTGATCATCTCCTCCTCACCGGCGCGTTTGTTCACATAGTGGAGCGCCAGGTTCGGGTTTAAATAGGCAGACTCATGAAGACGGCTTTTTAACCACTCCGCCTTAAATTTCGTCTTCTCGAAAATTGTCGGATCCGGCAGGAAGTTGATCTCCGTTCCTGTCTCCCTTGATTTTCCGATCACTGGAAGAAGTCCATCCTTCAATTCGATCACCGGATGTCCCTTCTCATACTCATCATAATAGACCTTTCCATCCCTGGAAATTTTTACCTTCATCCGGTCAGACAGGGCGTTTACGACCGAAGAACCGACACCATGAAGTCCGCCGCTGGTCTTATAGGAATTATTATCGAATTTTCCGCCAGCGTGAAGCGTGGATAGAACCACACGTTCTGCGGACACGCCTTTTTTGTGCATCTCCACCGGGATTCCCCGTCCGTTATCCTTTACGGTACAGGACCCATCCGCCTCTAACGTCACCGTGATCTCCGTACAGAATCCTGCCAGGTGCTCGTCCACCGCGTTGTCAACGATTTCATATATCAAATGGTTTAAGCCCTTTGTTCCAACGCCTCCGATGTACATTCCGGGACGCTTGCGGACTGCCTCCAGTCCTTCCAGTACGGTAATACTGTCAGCATTATACTGTGCTTTCGCCATGCAAAGACCTCCAATACAAGTCATAAACTGCGGCAGGAAACTTCTCCGCCGCAGCTTTGTTTTATTTTTCATACTGCTGCGCATAGACCGCAGCCACGTTTCTTAGTCAGCTTTTCCTATTATACACTTAAAACTTCCAGATTTGCAAGCATTTTCTATCGAACATATATTCGAAGCGTGATTTTGCATTGAAAGCAGACTGGATAGTGTCTTTCTGCCCGTCTGATGGCAACGCAATATGGTCATCGGCAAATACGCCGGCGTCCTCTGAGTAGCGCAAAATGCATTTTTATCAGAACCTTATAAGACAGATCTATCTGAATCGTACTTTCAAAACCATCATCTTTACATATGAAATAAAGTTTTCAACTGACATGTCCAGTCAGTTGTCCCACTTTGGCAAAGAACGATCCGCAGCCCTCATCTAATACCACTTTCCCTGTTCACGATACAAAAACGCATACTTCCCACCAGACTTTATCAGTTCTTCATGCGTTCCCTGCTCGACGATCTTTCCCTTGTCAAACACAAGAATCCGATCGGCAAGTTGGGCCGAGCCAATTCGGTGGGTTACGATAAACGCCGTCTTCCCCTCCGCCATCCTTGCAAACATGCGGTACAAACGGGTTTCCTCCAGCGGGTCGATACTGGCCGTCGGCTCGTCCAGCACAATCATGTCATGCTCCTTATAGAGTCCCCTGGCAATGGCGATCCGTTGCCACTGGCCACCCGAAAGTTCGGCACCACCAAACTCCCGGCCGAGAAGCGTCCCGAATTTCTCCGGATACAGATCGGAGTTCCCGTACTCCACTCCAGCAAGAGACGCAGCCCGTTCCATCTCCTCCGCATCCCGACATTCTAGCTCCTTCAAACAAATATTGTCATCCAGTCGCATCCGGTATTTCTGGAAATTCTGGAAGACTGCAGACTGAGAGACAAAACTGTCCCGTTCCCGCAAAATCCACCCAGAGGAAGGCTCATACAGTCCCAGAACAAGCTTTACGAAGGTAGTTTTTCCAGCTCCGTTTTCACCAACGACCGCAACCGTCTCCCCCTTCCGAATCCGAACCGATATTCTATCGAGAGACGGTCGGTCGGCATTGGGATAGGCAAAAGAAACGTCTTCCACAATGACGGCACAGCTTTCCCTGCCGCTTTCACTTTCCTCTGCAATACAGCAGCCGTCAGAAGCTCCTCTGACCTGGCCATCGTCGGCCGCAAACCCATTCTGCCGGCAAAACTCAAGATAATTCCCTACCGACGCCATGTGTCGTGAAATATTTCCGGCGCTTCTCGCCACGATGTTCTCCATGAACCGGAAAATGGAATCAATGGAAGTGAACACCGCCGCAAACGCCCCAGCCGAGATGTTCCCGGAAAGCAACGACCGCACCAGAAGAAAGAGCACTCCGAGATATCCCAGAAGAGTCAAAACACGCATCAAAAGCTCTGTTCGATACAACCTGGAATCTGTCTCCCATAGCTTCTTATCATACTTTGCAAGCACCGCCCGAAATCGTTCCATGAAAAAGCCGACAGCTCCCAGCGTCCGAGTCTCCTTCCAATACCTCTTATCAATCATGCAGTCCGAATAATGCCGGTACTCCCTCTCGAGAGCTGCCGTCTCATCGGTCAGCCGCCGATACGCCTTTCTTTTTATCACCTGGGCACACACCATAGGACTAAAGATAAACAGCAACGAAAGAACCAGGATCGGATCCAGGCGGTACAAATACACCCCCATGAACGCCACATACGGCAGATTGAACATGGCAATCGAAATCACGGCTCTGAGAAGCTGCACGGTCCCGTTGATTCCTTGCCGGGCTTTCTCAATCGTTTCCAGAGTCGTCTCCTTCTCGAACTCATACAGCGGCAACTGCGCCGTCTGTGTGTGAAACTCTCTTGTCAGCGTGTTCACTGCCCTAGGATTGAAAATATGCTGCCCAATAAAATTGCCAGCTCCATTCAGTACCTGCACATAGACCGCGGCCGCTCCTACCCACAGAGCTCCAGAATAAGCGGCCTGGAGTGAGTTTCTCTCCACAGCGCTCTGTAATCCGTCAAAAAACACCTGCCTTGCCAGTGTTTCTAACGCCCACGCCGTACCGTGTAGAACATTCACGACAAGAAACAGCAGAAACACAACAGGCATGGCTCCGGCGATCTTTAGAAATAAGTGAACTACTGCGGAGACCCCGATAAAACATTCTTTTTGTCTCTTCATCCCTGATACCAGCTCCTTTGACTGTCGTACATCTCCCTGTACAACCTGTTTTCTCTGTACAGCGTCTCATGGCTTCCTGAACCGGAAACTCTCCCGTTCTCGATCACAAAGATAACGTCTGTCTGTCTCGCGCTTGCCAGCCGATGACTGATCGTAACAGAGGTATATTTCTGGTTAATGATACGGAATTTTTCGTACAGCGCACTCTCTGCAGCAGGATCCAACGCCGCCGTCGGTTCATCTAAAATCTTCACAGGGCGGTCGCTCACAAGACACCGGGCGATTGCCACCCGTTGCCACTGCCCGCCGGACAGGTCTTCCGAGTCCCTCACGATCTTCCCCAGTTTCGTCTCCATCCCATGCTTTAAGTCAGACACGATCTCGCCTAACTCCATCATATCGACAACATCTTGAAAACGAACCAGATTGATTTCGTCTCCGCACAGTTTTTCCACATCCCCGATGGCAATATTCTCATAGAGCGAAAGTCCATATCTGGCAAAATCCTGATAGACAATAGAGAAAAAACCTGCGATCCGTCCGGGGCCCCACTCCCGAATATCCGTTCCGTTAATCAGAATTTGTCCCTCATAATCATCATATAGCCCAGCGATCAGCTTCGTAATCGTAGTCTTCCCACACCCGTTTGCGCCGACAAATGAATAGCTTTTCCCGGCTGAAATCTGAAACGAGAGATGGTCAAGCACCTTTCGCTTAGTCCCCGGATAGGCAAAAGTAACATCGCGAAACTCCAGCGAAGAGAACTCCGGCAATTCACAGCTCACGCTCTCCGCCTCCCTAAAATCCATTTTGGTAAAGGTTTCAACATCATGAAAAAACTCGTTATATTTCGCGATCTCGCTGACGCTGTGGAGCAGACTCCAGGACATGAGTTGGACCAGTGAGAATATATTCGAAACCAAAGCCATAAATATACCAATCGTAATCTCTCCTGCCACGACGCCAGGAAGCAGCGCAGTCATCACCACGATCGCGATCAACACCAAGGAGATGCTGCCAAGTTTCGCCTTCGCAAAAGATTTCAGATTCACCCTCGCGTTTACTCCGAGCCATTTCTTATAGGCACTCTCCCACTCACCATTGAAATATCCGGCCCAGCCAAACAAAGTCCTCTCTTCCGCCGCATCCCTTCCGGTCAAAAGCCTGGAAATATACTCATACCGCCGCTTTAGCCCCTGGGTCTCGCTGATTCCGGCATAACTGGCTCGCCCTCCGGCCAAAGACAGCATTACCAAAGGCACCGCACAGGCCGTCACAGCCAGAGCCGCTGCTGGCACATATCGAAACATCACCAGAAATAAACCCAGCGCTTTCCATACCAGCGCCAAAAACGCCAGCAACGCCTGAAACGCATTCAAGATACTCTCATCCGTATCAGTGGAAATCTTCGTGATCAGATCCCAACTCTCCGGATTCTCCACATATCGATATCGAAGATCAGCGACCTTCTCCACCATCTCCGTTCCGAACCTCTCTCGCACATCGATCCGTAGCCGCCCCACCAGAAGATCGAGAAGTTGGTTGGAAATCCAATCGAAGCTCACTAGTAGAGACACCGCAGTCAGCGCTCTCCCAACGTCGGCATACTCCCCGGACCGCAAAAGCCCTATCGCCGCATCAATGAAGGCCCCTGTCGCCAGTGTGAGCAGAGCTGGCGTAAGCCCTTGGAACAAATACAGTAACATCACTGCTACCGAGACACCAGCGCTGCATCGAACGCACAGTCCGACCGCACTCAAAATCGAATACCTCTTACCCCGTTTAATCATAATCACACCCCTTTATATTTTGATTACGAATAAATGTTCCAGAATCGTACACAATATTCATCAATCCATTTTTAGCAGATAACGGCAATAATTGATCCACCTTTTTGTCAAGAGCATACATTTTACAAAATGAATATATAATATCCCCGCAGTCCCACCATGCTTTTTCAAACGGTTTTTCGGAAGAAAAAAGCCTGCGGGATCGCTCTCCCACAGGCACATATTTACTTAAATTTTAAACTCCTCCGAACCGAAGCACAACTCCGATCACCGCAGATGCCGCAATAAACGCAACCGGATGGAGTCCTTTCGTCTTTTTGCAGACTGCCGTGAAATAATAAAGTACTGCAAGAAGAACGATACTGCGGATGCTGATCAGGTCTGTGATCTTTCCGCTTGCCGCAAAAGCGTCCTTGTGAAGAAGAACCAAGGACAGAACGGAAAGTCCTGCTGCCGCGATCAGACCTGTTGATGCCGGGCGGAGTCCGTAGAAAGCGTTCTGGACATACTTGTTTGTCTTGAACGCCTTTAAGAATCCGGCAATGATCAGGATCACGATAATGGATGGTGTGATCAGACCGAGTGTAGCAATTACTGCACCAGCAGGACCGGCTGTTGTAAATCCAACGTAAGTTGCCATGTTGACGCCCATCGGACCTGGTGTGGACTCGGAGATCGCCACCATGTCCGCAAGCTGTCCGTAGGTGAACCAGCCTGTCTTATCGGAGATATTGTAGAGGAACGGGAGTGTCGCCATCCCGCCGCCGATTGCAAAGAGACCAGCTTTAAAAAACTCAAAGAAAAGTCTGACAAAGATCATCATTTGGAAGCAGCCTCCTTATTCTTTAAGATAATTCCTGCAGCAGCCGCAAGGATAACGAACACGATCGGGGAAAACTCCGTAAGTGTGGAGCCGAGGATCACAAGCAGGCAGATCACTAATGTCGGCTTATCCACAACTGCCTTTTTCCAGAGTTTGACCACCGCGTTGAAGATCAGGACACAGACGCAGACACGGATACCCGCAAAGGCGTTCTGTACGATCGCGAGATGCGCAAAGTTCTGGATAAATGCCGCGATGACCGTGATAATGATCAGGGACGGGAATACAACGCCCAGAGTCGCGACGATACCGCCAATGGAGCCGGCAAGTCCCTGTCCGACAAAGGTCGCCGTATTTACCGCGATAATGCCCGGGGTACACTGGCCGATCGCGTAATAGTCCATAAGTTCCTCTTCTGTTGCCCAGTGTCTCTTCTCAACAACCTCTCTCTGGAGGATCGGAAGCATCGCGTATCCACCGCCAAAGGTAAGACCACCGATTCTGGCAAACGTAAGGAAGAGATCAAGTAACTGATTCATGTGTTTTCTCTCCTTTATTCCAAAGTCTTGTTCTATCATATCTCAAAGACAAAAAAAAGGCAAGAAAAAGGGGTGTAAGAATTGCCTTTTTCTTGCCTTATCATGCATGTTTATGCATTTTCTTTGCACTTATTCCTCATCCGGTGTCAGACCGTTTAAGAGGTTTAATACGATGTTGTTGTCAACGACCATGATCATGTTGGATCCATCAAGCTGCACATAGCGGTATGTCTGATCCGGATTTGCGTATGTTCCGACATAAATCGTGAGAGACTTCTTCTCACCATTTACAGTGAGCTCCGCCTGGAATGTAATGCGGGTATCTGTTGTCAGGTCAGCATTAGCAAGTTCCTGATTTAAAACATGGTAGCTTGCATAGTCGAACGGTTTGAGATTGCTGATTCCATCTGCGATGGTCGTCATGGCCTCTGTATCAGAGTTCTTGTAGGACGTTGTCTTACCATCCATGGTGATGGACACGTTCTGAAGATCAGCTGCTGTGACCTGAATATCCAGTCCCTCGCGGACAACCAGGGTATCATAGTCGAATACCAGGGAGTCTACTGTGGATGCTTTTACGAGATAGATATTTTTCTCATCGGAGAGATAGTAATTTCCGTCTGCATCCTTGTTTCCGATGCTCAGAGTGATCTCACCTTTTTCGCTGTCGGTGATCGTCACAGTGTATACCGGATTTCCCATACCATAGTCAGATGCGGTATCAGCACTGTCAATTTCAGAGATCGCATGAAGATTTAGGAAATTCTGTGCCATCGCCTCAAATTTTTCCTGGTTTAACGGGATTGCGGAATCCATGGCATCCAGCCATACACCGTCTTTTTTCTTAAAGATCATATCGGTGTCGGAGCTGGAGTAGTCAAAATCGATCGGTGCATTTAATGCATAAACTTCAATGTCCGCACCGGAGAAATCCGGTTCTACAACGTCATCTCTGATCTCGGAGATCTCCACCTTCGGGGATCCTGATTCCTTTGTGCCGGAAGAAGAACAGCCGGTAAGTCCTGCCGAAAGTGCTGCTGTCAGGAGCAGCGCTCCTAATAATACATGTTTTTTCATATCTGGTAATCCTCTCATTGTTAATTGATTTGTTGGCGAAAGCACGCTTACTATACCACAATTCGTACCTATGGTGCTGACCGCTGCTAACGCAGCTATTTTGGTCCAGTTCGCCGTTCGTCAGAATCATGCAAGCCTGCTCCTGACTCACTTATCGCTCACTATATCATACCCCTGTGTACTTTTTGTGAATTTGATTCTTATTTCTTCGGAAATTGCTCCCAGGCTGCCATCAGATCTCATCTGCCGCCGGTGCGTCCCCTAAAAAATGGATCTTATCGGATACTTTTGTTCCAAATGCCGTTGTATAGATATCGAGATATTCCTCATACGGGCATGGCTGACCATTTGAAAGCATCTCCATCTCCGTCCCCCAGAGATCGATGTAGTACGGCAGCATCGTAAACCCATTCCGCAGATAGAACTTTTTCCGGCGTGTGCGGAGAGCCAGTTCCTCTTCATCCTCACATTTCGTGCTCTCGATCTCAATGATGATCCTCATGCCTTGATATCTCTCACGGAGCGCCTGAAGTGCCGCAGAGCCGGCTCCATGCCCCCGCACTTCATCCGCGATGGCAAAATAGTCAAGAAGCACCCGGTCTCCCGCCTTCGCCATGATGGCAAGACCAAGAAACCTATTATTCTCTTCCAGGGAAAGGATCTCCACCAGCCCTGTCCCCTGCCCGGAAACGATCATGGAGAAAGGTTTCTTCTCGCTGGCGGGAAATGCGGTCTCATAGAGGGCATGGATCTCATCAAGGCGTTTCCCTGAAAATACCTGTTTTAATTTAACTGACATACTTTATTCCTTCTCACTTATCTGATATACCTGCAATATCGTCCCTACCGCGTATCTGTGATCACTTATTATCCAGTTTTATCCCAGCAAGTGCAATCGCGGACACGTTGTTCACCAGGTCCGCCAGAGTCACAAGATGTCCCAGTGCCCAGGCAACGATATATTTGTCCCTCCCAGAAGTGTTTTCACCTGTTTATTCCTCTCCGCTCTCAAACATCAGACGGAACAGACGTTTTCCGCCTTCCGTTCGGAATATTCTCTCAAATACACTCTTCTGGGTATCCGGTGTGGATCCATCCTCGAAGAGATTGACGAGGAAATCCGCCTCCACAAGGATCTGGTAGTCCATTCCATCGATATTATCGTATGTGTGGTGATGTCCTACCAGATAGCAGACACGTTCGATGACCTCCTGGGGCCAGGAAAGGGCTGTCAGCATGGTCCGCGCCTCGCCCGGTCCCTCCATCTCCTGGTATTTTCCAGTGTTTCTTCCATACTTTTCTTCTGCTTTGTGAATTCCGATGTCATGAACGATGGCCGCTGCCTCCAGAACCTCCTGGGTGTACGGATCGAGATTCTCCGCAAGGCCGATCAGTCTCGCGAATTCATGGACCTTCAAAAAGTGCTGGATCCGTTTTACATCCTTGTCGTCGTAGCGTGTCATTTCATATAAGAGTTCATCAAGTCTCGTCATGTGTGTCATTCTCCTCTTTTATAATCAATTTGTGGCTTTTCCGTAACTGTTCAGCAGATCTGCGAGTTTGCTGCACTTTCCGGTATTCTCAATGTTTCAGCTTTGATGGTTGGTCATATACCGGCAGGTTCAATAATTCTTTTTATTACAGGTTCAGCTTCTCATATTTTTCTTCCAGAAACCTGTCGAGGCGCTTCTTTAATTCCTGGTTTTCTTCCTGTTCCAGGTTTTCATCCTGCTCCAAAAGCCGGTTCACGTCCTCGGAGACCTTCTTAAGCGTCACCGCATCTGTATAGATATCCGCAAGCTGGAACTCCAGGTCTCCGCTCTGACGGATCCCGAAGATATCACCGGGACCCCGGAGCTTCAGATCCTCGGAAGCGATATAAAAGCCGTCGTTGGACTTATTCAAGACGTCCAGACGCCTGTTTTTCTCCTTATTTCCGGAGGCATTCACCATGATGCAGTAGGACTGCTTGTCCCCCCGTCCAACGCGGCCCCGAAGCTGATGGAGCTGCGCAAGGCCGAACCGTTCGGCATTCTCGATCATCATCACCGTAGCGTTCGGCACGTTGACCCCAACCTCGATGACCGTGGTGGAGACAAGCACCTGGATCTCCCCGGCGGCAAATTCTTCCATGATCTTATTTTTCTCTTTTCCCTTCATCTTCCCGTGAAGGTACTCCACCCGGATCCCCGGCAGATTCTGCCTTAAGATCTTCGTGTAGTCCAGGACGTTTTCTGCATCGATCATCTCGCTCTCCTCCACCATCGGGCAGATCACATAGGCCTGGCGGCCATTTTTTACCTCGTTTTCGATAAAACGGTAAGCCCGCGGGCGGTAGCTCTTGTCCACCACGCAGTTCTTGATGGGAAGACGGTTTGCCGGGAGCTCGTCGATGACGGAAATATCGAGGTCCCCGTAAAGGATGATCGCCAGAGTCCTCGGGATTGGGGTGGCGCTCATGACCAGCACATGAGGCATCTGTCCCTTGTTTCCAAACATCTCCCTCTGGGCGACACCGAACCGGTGCTGCTCGTCGGTGATGACGAGGGCAAGGTTATCATAGACTATCTTCTCCTGGATCAGGGCGTGGGTTCCGATGATGATATCCGCTTCATGGGAGGCAACTTTCTCGTAGGCGATCCGCTTTTCCTTTGCCGTCATGGAACCAGTGAGCAGGATCACCTTTTTGTCCACACCATGCTTCTCAAAGAGTTCCGTCACAGACTCGAAGTGCTGTCTCGCGAGAACTTCTGTCGGCACCATGAGAGCGCCCTGGTATCCGTTCTCGCAGGCTGCCAGGAGCGCCAGAACGGCGATGATCGTCTTACCGGAGCCAACATCACCCTGGATCAGCCGGTTCATGACAGAACCGCTCTTGAGGTCCCTCAGGACTTCCTCCAGCGTCCTCAGCTGGGCGTTCGTGAGCCTGTAAGGCAGATCCGCCAGAAGCTTCCGGCATTCATCCTGTTTTTCCATATGGAATGGGCTCTGCACATTCTGACGTTTCTCCTTTAAATGACGCACTGCCAGAAGGAAGAAGAAAAATTCATCGTACACGAGGCGCTTCCTCGCAAACTTCAGTTCTTCCTCATTCGACGGAAAATGGATGTGCTCGATAGCAAAGTTGTACTCCGCAAGCTCGTTTGCGATCCTGAGACCTGCCGGGAGATAATCCCTCTCCAACGTCCGGAACGCAAGTGCCTGCTCGACTGCGGAAGTGATCATCTTATTTCCCAGACCCTTCGTCTGGGCATAGACCGGGCGCATGCTGGATAAAAGTTCCTCGTAGGCCTCCGGCTTAAACATCTGGGGCTGTTCCATCGTGAGTCCGTTCTTTTTGCGGATCACACGGCCCCGGAAGATAAAATGACTGTCCGGCCGCAGAGTGTTCTTTAAATACGGCATGTGATACCAGACGAGACGAAGTTTTCCGGTCATATCGCTGATGGTCGCCTGGACGATGGAAAGACCGTTTACGTGGACTCCTGTGGCCCCGCTCTTTAAAAAGCCCTCCACGGTCCCAGTCTCATCCTCAGAAAGCTCCCCGATGGCTTTCGGCTCCCCGTAGGTATCATAGCCCCTCGGATAGTAGTGGAGCAGATCGTCGATGGTGCGGATCCCGACTTTTTCAAAAAGCTTTGCCGTTTTTTCTCCGATTCCTTTTAAGGTCTCTATGGATTGGTCGTTTGCCATCGTTTTCACGCTCCTTTTGTCTTATCCTGCGGCGCAGTCTGCAGCCCACTGAGAACATACCGGAAACTTTCCGCTTTTTGTCTCATGGAAAAAGCTGCCTCATCGGGTCTTCTGACCAAAGGGAGCAGCTTTTTCTGTCGTTATGCATTCGCCGGGGCGCCAGGCGCCTCTGGCATCTCCCCGCTTACTCTACGGAAAGCAGGTAATAATAGATCGGCTGACCGCCGTCGTTTAATTCAACTTCACAGTTCGGGAATGCCGCCTGCACTTTTTCTACAAGTGCTGCCGCATCTTCCTCCGTCACGTCCTCACCGGAGTAAACGCTGATCAGCTCGGACTCGTCATCCACCAGGTGCTTTAAAGTCTCAAGAACGGTCTCATTTACATTCTGGCCTACGGCGAGCATGCCAGAATCACCGATTCCCATGATATCACCCTCATGGATCTCCATTCCGTCGATATTTGTGTTGCGGACCGCGTAGGTGATCTGGCCTGTGTGGATCCGTCCCATCTCGGATGTCATGTTCTCAAGGTTTTCCTCCGGTGAAAGATCCGGGAGAAAGTTGATGAGAGCCGCGATACCCTGCGGTACGGTCCTGGACGGAACAACGAAGATCTTCTTATCTTCCACAAGACTCTTAGCCTGTTCAGCGGCAAGAATGATATTCTTGTTGTTTGGAAGGATGTAGATCACGTCCGCATTTACCTTCTCGATGGCATTTAGCATATCCTCGGTACTCGGGTTCATCGTCTGTCCGCCCTCGATCAGGTAGTCAGCGCCAATTCCCTTGAAGATCTCACCGAGACCTTTACCGATGGAGACAGCGATGAAGCCGTACGGTTTTCTCGGCTCGTTGGATGCCGGAGCTTCCTCTTTTTTTGCCTCAGCCGGAGTTTCCGGAGTCTGGGCAACATTGGAAGCGTTCTGGATCAGACGCTCGTGGTGCTCCTCGCGCATATTGTCGATCTTCATTCTGGAAAGGGAACCGTAAGTCAGACCTTTCTCGAAGGCAAGCCCCGGATGGTTCGTATGGACATGGACTTTAATGATATCGTCATCAGAAACTACAACGACGCAGTCACCGATGGACTCCAAATATCCTTTAAATTTCTGCTCCTCATCCATATCGTAGGTTTTCTCCACGTTTACGATAAACTCGGTGCAGTAGCCGTACTTAATATCGGAAGTAGAAAGCTCATCACTTCCTGCAGCCACCTTCGGTTTTGCGGACTCTGTGTTTGCGGCTGCCGGCGCAGCGGTATCAAACGGGATCCCTTTTCCTAAAAGGCCGTCGAGACCACCCTTCATGACCTGCATAAGTCCCTGTCCGCCGGAATCGACAACACCAGCCTGCTTTAATACCGGAAGCATCTCCGGAGTCTGGCTTAATACATAGTCGCCTTCCTCGATCACCTGTGTTAAAAATTCGATCACATCATCTGTCTGTGTCGCAAGATCAACGGCCTTCTCAGCCATTCCTTTTGCCACAGTGAGGATCGTACCTTCCTTCGGCTTCATAACAGCCTTGTAGGCAGTCTCAGTTGCGCGGGTAAAGGCATTCGCCAGGCTTGTCACTGTAATTTCATTGGATTCCTTGATCTCTTTTGTGAAACCGCGGAATAACTGGGATAAGATAACGCCGGAGTTACCGCGGGCACCTCTTAAGGAACCGGATGAGAGAGCCTTCGCGATGGACTCCATTGTCGGATTCTCGATCGCAGCCACCTCTCTTGCTGCGGCCATGATCGTCATGGTCATATTCGTACCCGTATCACCGTCCGGAACCGGGAATACGTTTAATTCGTTAATCCATTCTTTTTTTGCCTCAAGGCCTTTCGCTGCGGCCAGAACCGCTTTCTGTAAGAGAGCGGCATCTACGGACTTTAATTCCATGGATTTTACTTCCTCCTTAATCTATCACTCGAACGCCTTCAACAAAGATATTGATCTTTTCAACCGGCATTCCCGTGAACTCTTCTACTTTGTATTTCACACTCTCGATCAGGTTATCCGCTACGGTCGAGATGCTGACGCCATAGGATACGATTACGTGGAAGTCGATTTCAATTGCATTATCATTGATCGTAACATTGATTCCGTGAGTCAGGCTTTCTCTCTTTAATAGCTTTACCAGACCGTCTTTCATACTTACTGCAGCCATTCCCACGATTCCAAAGCATTCTACCGCTGTCGTGCCGGCATAAAGAGCGATAACATCGGTGTCGATCTGGATCTGTCCCATTTTATTGTTAATACATCCCTTCATACGCTAAGCCTCCATTCCTACTGATTATAAGCGCCGTATCCTGATAAAAGGCGCAAACGCCAACGATCCAGCCGGATCATAACACAGACCACCCGGATCATTCGCGCAAAAGTTCCTTTATAATTGAACTTTAATAACCCTAATATACCATATCAAGTTTTCTCTGTCCATGGGATTCCACTTATTTTTCAAAAAAATGTGAAATTTCTAAAAATTTTGCTTGCAAAATATTTAATCTTCTGCTATGATATCCATGTTATGGATTTTTGCATCCAACCGTATGAATGATTAAGGAGGTGGAATCATGGCTAAATGTGCTATTTGCGAAAAGGCGGCTCACTTTGGTAATGGAGTAAGCCATTCCCATAGAAGATCCAATAAAATCTGGAACGCGAATGTAAAATCTGTAAAGGTTAAGGTTAACGGCGGCTCCCGCAAGATGTATGTATGCACTTCCTGCTTAAGATCCGGTCTCGTTGAGAGAGCTTAATCCTCCTTTTACAAGATAGGGAAATGAAATGAAGGCATCCTCATGTGAGGGTGCCTTTTTCATGTAACAGGAAATGCCTCGGAATTTCCTGTTACATGAAAAGGCACTGACGTGCCAAAGATGCGCACTCGCGCGAAGGTGTAGACTGTCGCAAGCGACCGCGCGAGGCGCGAGAATGTGCCAAGGCACATTCTTTTTTATGTGCCCGCATATTTTTTCATTCAAATCTGATTTTCCAAAAGAATGATTCAGATACCTTTTCCAATAAAATTTCCGACCAGTTCTCCAAGCAGCGAAGCAGCCGTAAGCCCCACTACTCCTCCCACGAAAATTTTTTTCGAGATCCGCTTTGGTTCCGGCCCGTAAAACAGGGCAAAAATCAGTGAGATCATCACGATTACCGGGAGTCTCAGTTGATCCGACAGCCAGGGAATATCCGCTAAAAGCTCCGAAACAATGATCGCTATCACGCAAAACCATCCATCGCCCTCAAAAATTGGTCCCATAAAAGTCCTCCTCTCCATCTTTATGCTTCCGTGTTGTAACTATTCAGTACCTTCATAGTTACACGCAAAAATCCATTCCAGATCAGCTTCGCTGATGGGATTTTTGCCCTCCAGCCTATGTTTTCTTACGGTCAGCGCAGCAAGTGCGCAGACCTACTGAACAGTTACTCCGTGTTTACATTATATCAAAAACATTCCTATATATCAAACGTCTGCTCTGCGTCTTGATAAAAAATTTTGGCACACCTGCTCATCACGAAAGCAACAAGAATGCGGTGTGCCGTTTTTCGACTCCTTTGCCCGAAAAATCAGAATTGCAGATCCGGCATCACTCATCTGTCCTGTTTTACCCGCAAAACAGATTATATCCCACGATCATAAGCGCTGCCGCCGTAATCACAAGAAAAAAGGTTGTCGGCAATATCAAGGCCCAGGTCATGCCGAAACCCACGCAGAATAGCATGAGACCGCATAATCGCTTCATATCCATTCTCCCAAAAAGGAATGTCTATGACAGATTATGCGGTCTCATAGATAATGATTCGTAACCATTCTGTATCTTTACCATCGTCAGAAATTTCACTATTCCCTTTTCTTTACCAGACAGCGTTTCTTATACTTTGTAATCGTGATAGCTGATAGTTATTCTGAGCAGCGTACTCATCTCACGCGTCAGAAGTTCACTGTCATCATCCCATACCGCTTGAAACAGTGCCTTTCGGTCTGCGCCCTTTGCTTTATCGTATTTATTTCTCTTTCTCCATCTCAGCTGCCATCTTCTCCGCTTTTGCCGCCGCGTCCGGAGTAATATCATTGCCGCCGGTGAAGCGGTTTACGATATCCGGGACCATGTCGAGGACTTTGGTGACTGCATCCTGATGTTTGATATTGACGAGCTTTGTCATGCCGTTCTGGATCACGAGGATGGCGCTGGGGCTCATCTTCGCGCTCATACCGCCGCCGCCATTTGTCTTTGCGGACTGTGCAAAGGAACCGGCTGCCATGCCGCAGGTCACATCCACAAGCGGGATGATCGTCGTGTTCTCATCCACCTTCACAGGCTCGCCCACAACGGTTTTTGATGTAATGAAATGATCCATCCCCTTAAACAGTGCGTCCACGGTAGATGGAAACTGATTTTCTGCCATACCGATTCCTCCTAAATGTTCTTTGTATTGCGCTCTCTTTTCCTGAAAAATTTGAGAAGGCGCCTGAAATCCTTACTGATAAATAGTCTTGCCGCTGTCCAAAGCGGACACCATAATGCGATCCGGCCTTTAAAATGGAGTTCTCCGTCGAGGGCCGTTCCGGTGAAATCCGGTTCCAGGGTCAGTGTTCTGGCGTACATGCCGTAGAATGGGCTGACTGCCGCGAGGACCTGACCGGTATCATATGGATCGTCAAATCCGAAATGGATCCGGCCCCGAAGTTTTCTAGGCAGTATATAGCGGACAAGCTTTTTTGTGCGCTTCCAGACAAGACGGAACGCTTTCTGGTTCTGCTCGTCATGCCAGAACATCGAAATGCTGTTCCACGTCTTTTCCAAGGAGATTTTCTTTTTTGATATTCCATCAACCAGCTTCTGGAACTTTCCAGGCAGCCCCCGAAGTTTGTCAAAGAATGTGCAAAGTTTTTTAATAATCCCAGACAGCTTTTCTTTTATTTTTACGCTGAAACGGATCTTATCCGTGTTTTCATCACTCAAAAAGTCTTCCGTTTCATTTTTCTGCGGCTCATCAAATTTCGAGGAAAGCTCCGTCGCATGTACAGTAAGCTCCTCATCATCTTTGGAATCTGTCCGAACCGTTGGTACATTCGCTTCAGCAGTCCGTTCTGGTTCCGGCTTAGCCACCACGACAGGTTCCGGCACATCGTCCTGGTTCACTGTTTCAGTGAAAACCGGCTTCTGGGCAGTCACCTCAGTTTTTGCGCTTTCCGGCTCAAAATCCAATCCTTCCGTCTCCTCATCCTCCGGCGGCCACAATCTCACATCAAACAGCTTAAACCATAACACCCGCCCGGATATATCCGCGTGTTCGTGATAACTCACCCGGATCCGCACGAGATGTAGAAGCCAGCTCACCGCCGCCTCCCCGTCCGGTTTTCCTTCGATGGAGACATCCGCCCGGTACCGCACCGGAACGAACAGGATCAGCAATACCGCAGCGAGGATCAGTCCAAGGATCACTAACAGGATGACTCCGATGACCTTTAAGATCATCAGCAAGATATGGATCACTCGCAGCACCCCTTTCCGAAAAGAAAGGAGTTCACATCATACCCGCCGGTCTTTTTGTAGGCCTCACAGATGATCCGCCCCGCAAGCGCCGCCGCATCCTCAAAATCCGCAGCGATCCCTACGATCAGAAGATCCTGCTTTTCATAGTAAGGAAGCTTTAATGTCAGCGCCGGATAGATATCTAAAAGGTTCCGCTCCCCAGCCGCCGGAGTCAGGACATAAAAGCCCATTGGTCTTCCATTTCGGACCGCTTGGATCGTTTCGTATCTGTGCTTTTTCGCTTGTTCCCCGACATACAGTTTTTCATACCAGCGCATGATTCACCTGCTCATCCCTTAATATTTATGGCCAGGTCCCGCCT
This sequence comes from Clostridium sp. MCC328, assembly GCF_018785465.1. Lineage (NCBI taxonomy): Bacteria > Bacillati > Bacillota > Clostridia > Eubacteriales > Clostridiaceae > Clostridium > Clostridium sp. MCC328. Next base: position 139,949 of record NZ_WQPW01000037.1, on the reverse strand, counting down.
GGACCCGGTCTACTGTCTGGATCTGATGATCATTCTTCTCAAAAGGTCCAGCGCCGTGACCGCGGCATGTTCCCGGATCTCCTGTCTTGTACCGTTGAAGTGGCATTCCTCCACAATCACTTCGTCCCTCATGCAGCAGGAAACGTATACGAGTCCCACCGGCTTCTCCTCTGTTCCACCGTCCGGACCAGCAAGCCCCGTTACAGCAACACAGGCATCCGCATCAGCCGCGAGAACACCGCCGAGTGCCATCTCCCTTGCAGTCTGCTCACTGACTGCCCCGTATTTTTTTAAAGTTGCCTTGCTGACATCGAGGATCTTTCTCTTTGATTTGTTCGAATATGTGATATAACCTTGATCAAATACGTCAGACGCACCTGGCACGTTGATGATCTTTGCAGCCACCATGCCGCCGGTGCAGGACTCCGCCGTTGTCACTGTGAGTCCGTACTTTGTGAGGAGGCGCACAACGGTCTCTTCCATCGTCTCATTCTCTTTCGTGGAATAATACATGTCGCCCAGTGCCTTTTTGATCTCCTTGGCAACCGGTTTTAACGCCGCCTTGGCGGACTCCTCATCCTCTGCCTGTGTCTCCGCGAGAACATGGACATCTTTTCCGCGGCGTCTCGTGTAGATCACGACAGCGCCGCCGCACTTTAAGAGGTCCTGAAGCTTTTCCTTTACTTCCGTCTCGCTTTTTCCGTAAATTTTAAATATCTGGGCATAACCCTGTTCTGTTCGAATCATCACATTTTTCCTTCCGTAAGAACGCCGACGTTCTTCACAATGTAGTCAACAAGTGAAATTACTGTCAATGCAAGAGCGATCCAGACAATGATCGTCGTCAAAGTTGACAACGCCGGAATATTAAAGATCAGAAGAACCACTCCGATCATCTGGAATGTGGTCTTAAATTTTCCCCAGTAGCTCGCTGCAATGACAACACCGTTGTCGGATGCCACCAGACGGAAGCCGCTGATAATGAACTCACGGCTGATAATGATGATGACCATCCAGGCCGGAAGCTCACGAAGCTCGATCATACAGATCAGTGCGGAGCAGACAAGCAGTTTATCCGCCAACGGATCCATAAATTTTCCAAAATTTGTTACCAGATTATACTTTCTCGCAATCTTTCCATCCAGCATATCGGTCAGGCTCGCAATGATAAAGAGCGCCGCCGCCACATAACGCATGTTCTGGTTTGCGCCGCCGTCATAAAGAAGCGCGGCTACGAAAAACGGGATCATGATCACTCGTAATATTGTCAGTTTATTCGGTAAATTCATCCTCTGCCTCCCCTATCAGATCGTATTCGGACGCGCCTGTGACGCGTACCTTAAGGAAATCTCCGGACATCAGGGAAAGTCCGGTGTTTACAAAGATAAGCCCGTCTACATTCGGACTGTCCATATAGGTACGTCCAACGTAGGCATTTTCATCAGCAACCTTGCCCTCGATCATCACTTCCAGAGTACGTCCCTTCATCGCCTCGGACTTCTCAAAAGCAATTTCCTGCTGGAGTTCCATGATCTCATCGCGGCGTTCCTGCTTTACCTCCTCCGGAACCTGATTTTCAAAGCTGAATGCCGGGGTATCTTCCTCCGGGGAATATGCGAATACGCCGAGACGGTCAAATTCCATATCATCGACAAACTGCATCAGGATCTCGTGGTCTTCCTCCGTCTCACCCGGAAATCCGGAGATCAGAGTGGTGCGGAGCGCGATGTCCGGAATCTCTTTTCTGAGTTTCGCAATCAGCCCGCGGATCTCTTTATTGTTGGTTCTTCTTCCCATCCGTTTTAACACGGCATCGCTTGCGTGCTGGATCGGGATGTCCAGATAGTTACAGACTTTTTCTTCAGTTTTGATCGTCTCGATCAGCTCATCGGTGATCTCCTCCGGGTAGCAGTACTGGAGGCGGATCCACTGGATACCGGACACGGCTGCCAGACGTCTTAAAAGCTCCGGAAGTTTCTTCTCACCGTAAAGGTCTTTTCCGTAAAGGGTGGTCTCCTGCGCAACAAGGATCAGCTCTTTCACACCTTTCTCCGCGAGTTCTTCCGCCTCTCTTACAAGCTGTTCCATCGGAACACTGCGGTATTTTCCGCGGAGATACGGGATAATACAGTAGGTACAGCGTTTGTCACAGCCCTCCGCGATCTTTAAGAACGCATAGTGCCCACCTGTTGTGATAAGGCGCTCCGTAGCCGTGCTCACCGGTGCATCGATGCTTTCAAAGATTTCCGGCGTCTCACCGTCCATCACCTCCCTGATCGCTGCTCCTACAGCCTCATAGGATGTCGTTCCGAGTATCGCGTCTACCTCCGGGATCTCATCGATGATCTCCTGCTTGTAGCGCTGCGCGAGACAGCCTGTGACGATCAGTGCCTTTAAACGACCGTTTTTCTTTAATTCCGCCATCTGAAGGATCGTGTTGATGCTCTCCTCTTTTGCATCTCCGATAAAGCAGCAGGTGTTTACAACAACAATATCTGCCTCATTCTCGTCATCGACAAAGGAATATCCCTCTTTTCCGAGAATTCCCAGCATTTTTTCCGTATCCACAAGGTTTTTATCACAGCCCAGTGATATGAAAAGTAAATTCATTCTGTTCGTATTTCCTTTCTGTGCGTAACTGCCGCCAGAACAGACCGGCTCATAAACTCCGGCCTGCCAGCGAAAAAAAGAGGAAACTTAAGCCTGATTCAGCCGTTTTCCTCCTTTTCTTTCATATTTCCGGCCATGGCCGGACTGAAAGCCGGACCACAACCGGGAACCTGTTTATTCCTCAGCGTACTCTTCTTCTTTTTTGATCTCTTCCGGAGTTCTATCTTTTACTTCGAAATCTGTCTCGATCTCCGGCTCCTCATCCTCTGTGAGGATCTTTACCTTCTGCTCATAAAGCTCCTGAACAGCGGTGGAGAGCGGTTTCTTTCCTGCTGCACCTGCAACTAACGGCTCGTCACCTGCGATGAGCTGTCTCGCACGCTTGGATGCTGCGATAACGATGGAATAACGGCTCTGAACTACCGGCTGCTCGCCCGGCTCAACGTCGCTGTTTACGGCTTCAATTAAGTCTGTATAAGACGGATGTAACATAAAATATGCCCCTTTCAGATCATGAAATTAAAAAGTTCTTAAATATCTGAAGTATCCGGTTTTACACATGGTATTTTTCGGATACATTCTTTATTTTGTCATATCGTGCAGCTCCTGCTTCATTCTCGCCACGAGGTCTGTGTTCGCAGACTCTTTAAAGTGGCTGGAACGGATCAGGCTGTGAAGGTCTTCCACACAGGTGTCCACATCATCGTTGACAACGATATAGTCGTAGGAATCCATTCCATCGGACTCCTCCGCGGCACGGCGGAGACGTTTCTCGATTACTTCTGCACTTTCCGTTCCGCGTCCGATCAGACGTTTTTTTAAGTCTTTTGCGGTCGGAGGAACGATAAATACGAGAAGGGCGTCCGGGAACTTCTTCTTGATATTCAACGCTCCCTGAATCTCGATCTCAAGGATCACGTCTTTTCCCGCAGCCATCTTATCTTCCACATATTTTCTGGGTGTTCCATAATAATGGTCCACATAGCGCGCGTGCTCGATCAGCTCATCGTTTCTGATCATATCCTCAAACTGGGATTCTGTGAGGAAGAAATACTCTCTTCCGTTTTCCTCACCCGGTCTCGGGCTTCTTGTTGTGGCCGATACGGAAAGCGCGTAGTTATCATATTTTTCTAAAAGCGCCTTCATCACGGTTCCTTTTCCGGCTCCTGAGAACCCAGAAACTACAACAAGGACTCCTTTTGTCTGCATTACAAATGCCCCCTGATCATTCAATATTCTGGATCTGCTCTCTTACCTTTTCGACCTCAGTCTTTAAGAGGATCGCGCGGTCAGAGATCTCAAGATCCGTAGATTTCGAGAGGATCGTATTTGCCTCCCGGTTCATCTCCTGGGCGATAAAATCGAGCTTTCTTCCGACACTGCCGCCGGCCAAAAGTTCCTTCTTCATTCCCTCGATGTGGCTTCTCAAACGGACGGTCTCCTCATCCACACAGATCTTATCGGCAAAAATCGTAACCTCCGTCGCGATCCTGGAATCGTCCACAGAGGCGGAAGCGAGAAGTTCTTTCACCTTGTCCTCTAACTTCTGGCGGTACTCCGCGATCACCTTTGGGGAACGTTCCTCGATAAAATCAACTAATTCCAGCATATAGTCAAGCTTTCCGATCAGGTCGTTCTTTAAATTCTCTCCCTCACGGATCCTGGACTCCACAAAGCCCTCGCAGGCCTTAAGTAAAGCGTCCTTTAAGAGCTCCCACATATGCTCTTCGTCCTCCGGAACCTCCTCCATCGTGAGGACCTCCGGACACCTTGCCAGCATAGACACTTTTACGTCGTTGTCGATGCCGAAATCATCGGACATCTTTTTAAAGCTGTCCATATATTCCTGTGCAAGGGATCTGTTATATTTGAGGAATACCTTCGCATCGGTATAATCCTCGTAGGTTACAAATATATCTACTTTTCCCCTCTGGATATGATCCTTTAAGAGGGTACGCATGGATGCCTCGAAGTAATTGAATTTCTTCGGCATCTTAATTCCCAGATCCAGATACCGGTGGTTTACCGCCTTTATCTCTACTGAAATCTTACACTCGTCCGTCACCATCTCGTGGCGGCCGAATCCGGTCATGCTCTTAATCATCAGACATGCCTCGCTTTCCCATAGATAACTTTTATTATACGGCAAATAAAAAATACAGTCAACCAGATTCTGTAAATCAAAAGATTTATGAACGGGAACCTTATGAACAGGAAAACACCCCGGAGATCCGATCGAAGCTCCGGGGTGTTTGAAAAGAGGGTAGTTTGCAGCCGTCTGTGGGGTAAGAAGAGCGGCCGCTCAATTCTATCTGAATTCAAGAAAAATGTCGTTTATAACGGAAGGATTCCGATCAGTACTGCAAACAGCATGCAAAGGATCGAGAAGATCCATACATAACCGAAGGTGGACTTGATGTGATCCTTGATGTCCACATCGGCAAGTCCGATACCAAGCAGAGTTGCCGGTACCATCGGGCTGATGAAGGTTGCGCAGTTACGGCAAACAACCATTGCAACGGCGATCGGGAATGCCTCAACTCCGAAGGAAGCACCGATTGCGATCATGACCGGAAGCATTCCATAGAAATAGGAATCGGTATCAAAGCAAAGTGCAAGCGGAACGGAAAGGATACCGATCACAAGCGGTAAGTGCTGTCCAAGTGCTGCTGGGAGGATCATGGAAATGATGCTGGCCATGTTGGATACAACAGAGGTCTTCATCATCTCTACGCCCGGCTTTGCGATCGCAGCGGCACCACTTGCGTTAAAGCCGTATACAAGGATACCCATAAGGACTGCAGCACCCATCAGAGTGGAGCACATCATGAGTGCCGGACCTGCATGACGGTTGATCATCTTCTTCTGAAGCTTGATCGGTGTATAGTTTACAAGAAGAGCTGCCGCCACACCGAGCATGAACGGGAAATAGCTTGGGAACTGATCCCATACAAGCATAGCGATAACTGCGATGGTCAGGCAGATATTGAAAGCGAAAAGTTTCGGTCTTGCGTACTCATTCTCGTCCTTCTGATGCTGTACTTCTTCTGCAGCGTCCTCAGAAGCTGCTTCCATTGCAAGCTTTCCGTTCAGACCTGCGCCTCTCTTTTTCTCCTGAATACCTGCAAACACCGCATGTGCCAGGCAGAGAATGATTCCAAAGATCTGGATCGGGATCAGACCGCCCCAGAGCTGTCCTGCTTCCATACCGAGTACGGATGCTGCACGCATGGTCGGACCGGCCCATGGCATCAGGTTTAATACACCCATTGCAAGAACGGCTACGCGAAGGAGTGTTGTCGGTCTCATGTGCATCTTTTTGTAGACCGGAAGCATGGACGGGACAACGATCAGGAATGTGGATGCTCCGCCGCCGTCAAGATGACCGATCAGGGCAATAACCGCTGTCATGACTGTCACACCGATCACATTGTCACCGACGAACTTCATAAGCTTGTCGATAATTACATCAAACATACCGGCATCTGTCATGATTCCGAAGAACAGGACAGAGAACACAAACAGTGCTGCGGTCGGGCCTGTGCTTTTAAATCCGCCTTTGATCAGATCTCCGATCTCTCCGATGGTATAATATCCACCAAGGACAAGAATGAGACCAAGGATCGACGGGAAAATGATAAATGCCATACTTGGCATGGTCTTGCTCTTAAAAAGGGTTATAACGATCGCAACGATACAGACAAACCCTAAAATACCTACTGTTAATTCTGACATATGTGTGATCCCCTATACTTTATTATTTGTCCGGCCGGAATTTGAAGCTTCCGGCCGATGTTCCACAGGCTGCAAAGTGTTCCCCCACGCTTTCCAGTCAGAGCAAGCTGACAGATCGCTCTCTGAGTCACTCTACATCAGTTGTAAACTCATAATCCTTAATCTTTCTGACTACATCAATGATGGTGCCGTCACGGGCCTCGATGACACCGACAATGCGGTCATCAAACTGTACCGGATCCGGTGTTCCGACCATGGCATATGCCTTATCACGAAGCTCCTCGATCGTACAGAACGGAAGATCAACATCCTTCATGCACTCGATGAGATCCTGTCTTCTCGGGTTGATGGCAATTCCGTAGTCTGTGATAACAACGTCAACGGACTCACCAGGGGTCGTTACCGTTATAACATTTGTACAGATTGCCGGGATTCTTCCCTGAAGCAGCGGAGCAATGACGATCGTGCACTTCGCTCCCGCTGCCGTATCCGGATGTCCGCCCTGGGCACCTGTGATCATGCCATCGGAACCGACAACGACGTTACAGTTAAAGTTTACATCAACCTCAAGAGACGCAAGGATCACGAAATCCAGCTTATTGACATAAGCGCCCTTGTTGAACGGGTTCGCGTACTCGGACGCAGAGATCTCGAAGTGGTTCGGATTTGTCTTGATGGACTCGATGGCACCCTGATCGAAATCCTGGGTATCAACGAGCTTGTTTACGAGGCCTTTCGCCAACAGCTCACACATCGGAGTTGTGATTCCGCCGAGGCCAAGTCCCATATGGATGCCTCTCTCTTCCATGATCTTTCCGAGGGAGATCGTGGAGGCGATGGAAGCTCCGCCGACACCTGTCTGGTAGGAGAAACCTTCCTTAAAATATGGGGTGTTGACAACAAACTTTGTGCAGTAATCCGCCATCATGATCTTTCTGACATCCGTCGTCGGTTTTGCAGCACCTGTCGCGATCTTTGCCGGATTTCCGATCTCATCTACGATACAAACGTAATCCACATCTACCATGGAGATGCTTGCCGGAATGTTCGGGAACGGAACGAGACAGTCTGTCACGGCAACAACCTTATCTGCATACTGGGCATCGACCATCGCGTAGGATAATACGCCGCAGTCGCTCTTTCCGCCGTTTGCGCGCATGTTTCCATACTCATCACATGTCGGAGCACCGATGAAGGCGATATCGATATGGACTTCGCCGGACTCGATGGCGCGGACACGTCCGCCGTGGGAGCGCATGATCGCAAGGTTTTTTAACCGTCCTGTGGAGATCGCCTCACCGATCTTTCCGCGGACACCGGAGGACTGGATTCCTGTGATGGTGCCATCCTCGATGTACGGAACGATCGGATCGTGAGCTTTTCCTAAGGAGCTTGCACAGATCGTGATGTCCTTGATGCCCATCTTATGAACCTCTTCCATGACCATGTTTACCACATAGTCACCCTCGCGGAAATGATGATGGAAGGAAAGGACCATGCCGTCCTTAATGCCGCATTTTACGAGGGCATCATGGATGTTCTCGACAAGCTTGCTTCTTGTCGGATCGTTTAATGTACGGACGGTCGGAGCCGCCTTTGTATATTCGTAATTATCATAGGCATAGACGCCCTTGAACGGCTCCTTGCCTGTTGCTTTTAAGACCTCTTCGGGAATTTCTCTTCCAACTGCATTGATCATCTTATAAATCCCCCTTATAAACGCCTGCTGCTTTCGCCATGGCGAGTGTTCTCTTTGCTCCGTCGTAGAATGCGATGTCGATCATCTTTCCGTCAACGGTGAAGACTCCGATTCCCTTTGCCTTCTTGTCATCAATCTCGCGGACAACCTTCTCCGCGAAGATGATCTCTTTTTCCGACGGTGTGAAGACCTTATGGACGATGGCGATCTGTCTCGGGTTTACGAGAGACTTTCCGTCGAAGCCCATCATCTTGATCATTCTTGTCTCATTCTCGAAGCCTTCCATGTCGTCAAGGTTTGTGAACACTGTATCCCAGCACTGGACACCTGCCGCTCTCGCCGCCATGATCATGTGCTGTCTCGCTCCCATGAGTTCCACTCCGGTTCCTGTGATCGTTGTCTGGAGATCCTTTGTGTAATCTCCGCCAGATAAAGCGATTCCGATAAGTCTGTCAGAAGACTGACATACCTCCAAGGCATTTAAAACACCTTTGCAGGACTCTAAGGCTGCCATTAAGAGCGTGCTTCCCTCCGGGCGTCCAAACTCTTTCTCTGCCGCAAGGACATGTTCCTCAACAGTCTTAACATCCTGTGCTGTCTCGGTCTTTGCGATACGGATCGTATCAGCACCTCCGGCAACACAGACACGGATATCCTCTTTCCAGTGCGGGGTATCAAGACCATTGATTCTTACGACTCTCTCAACACCGCGGTAATCGATCTCCTGAAGTGCATGATATAAGGAATATCTCGCTGCGTCCTTCTGGTTCTCGGCAACTGCGTCCTCAAGGTCCAACATGATGGAGTCCGGTTTATAGATGTACGGATCCTTGATGAGACCCGGTTTCTGGCAGTTTAAAAACATCATGGATCTTCTTAAGCGTTTTTTATTCGGATGCATTATTTGATGACACCTCCCCACGGAAGATTTTCGGTGATGCCGTTGGAACGGTAGACCGCACACTCAACTCTCGCCTTTAAGGTACAGTCGAGAGCTCCCTTATCGAAGATCGTGACCTTCGCGTTGTCAACACCGAGACGGTCCAGCGTCTCTAATGTGACTTTTCTGATCTGTCTGCCGTACTGATGGATCACGCTGCTCTCGATGGTGAGCTCGATCGTTCCATCGCCCGGTTCAACAGTGACCTGGGCATCGCTGGATTCCAGTGTGCCGGCCATGGCTGTCTTCTTGATTTCCATTTAATCCCCTCCTGTGATCATTCACGGTCGGCAGCCATTTTTCAGGCGGCCGCATGGTCCGCTGTTGTCATTCCTATGTATATCCCGCTGCCGGACCTTCCGTTTTTCTTTTTATGCAGGATGCACAAAATCATTTTCGTTTCCTGCCTTAGTTCTATAACTTTCAATGGCTTTACTATATCACTTGTATTTTTTTTAATCCAATACATATCCGTCTATGGGGAATATAGGAGAATTCTTATGGGGAGATACGTGTCTTTTTCCGTGCGTTGAATTTTTAAGGAAGATATGTTAAAATATAGGGACGCAAACGATCCCGTATCGTTCCGGTTCTGGAAAGGAGTGCCCCACATGAATGAAAAACACATGCAGTACGTTCTGACCGTCTTAAAGGAAGGCAGCTTTACGAGCGCGGCAAAGAAACTCTATGTCTCCCAGCCCTCTTTGAGCCAGATCATAAAGACGGCGGAAAGCAATCTCGGTGCTCCGATCTTTAACCGTTCCACGGAGCCCATCACACTGACTCCCGCGGGACAGCTCTATGTGGAAGCCGCGAGACAGGTGACGACGATCTCCACAAACCTGAAGAAGCAGGTGGAAGAACTCAGTAATGAGGAATTCGGAAAGATCCGTCTTGGTATCTCCGTCCAGCGCGGCATGGAGCTTTTACCGGAATTATATCCGCGTTTTAAAAAACGATTCCCCCATGTGGAGATCGAGCTTCACGAGCAGGGGTCTGCGACGATGGAAAAAAGTGTTCTGGAGGGGGAGGTCGGAATCGCACTCCTGACCACGTTTCCGAAGCATGCGGATCTATATTATGATCTGATCCAGGAGGAAGAGCTCGTTCTCATCGTGAACAGAGACTGCGCACTCGCAAAACGGATCCGGCCCGGAACGCCTATCGATATTTTAGAGGCAAAGGATGAGACCTTTGTCTCCAGCCGCCCCGGACACTCCGTCCGGTCGATTCAGGACGCTCTCTTTATCACAAGAGATATGAAGCCGAAGATCGATCTTGAGACGATCAGCATTGAAATTGGAAAACATGTAGTAGCGTCGAGTCCCGTTGTTATGGCGTGTCCGGACGCCTATGTGGATACCTCTAACTCAGCGGAATCCCCTTACTTTTCCTATCCGATCCTCGGTGTAGAGAACCCGCGGCACTTTTATGCCTGCTACCGGAAGGACATGTATCTGACAAAATATATGAAGGGATTTCTTGAGATCCTGCATGCGCTCCGCAATCCGGCAAAAAACACTTAACGGATCCTGCACGGAGTCTCCGTATTTTCAGAATTTGAGGTTTTTATGGAACATTTTTTATTGAGTGATACAGAAAAAGAAGAATTAAAACAGTTTATCGGTGCGGATGCCGAACTGCCGGATATGCTGAATGCCAGAGAGCGGCGTGTCTGGGTACAGGAGAAACTTCTCGCGGAATATTCTGGAGTTCTCGTCTCCTTCACCCTGAATATTCCGGGTCCTGTGAAGGTCCTGCCCTATGTGCCGGAGACCTTTGAGCTTGCGTTGAAGGAGATCCTTCAGGCGTTATCCGATTCCGGTATCCCGGTCTTAAAGCGCAGTCTGATCCTGGATCGGACAGGTCCGGAGGCCTTCTTATGCGTGGACGCGGATGCCCTTGATGTAAAGCGTCTGCTGGTACCGTTGGAGGACGTGTCAAAGCTTGGACGTCTTTACGATATCGACATCATCGGACGGGATGGGAAAAAGATCTCCCGAAGTGATATCGGAAAACCGGGACGGACCTGTCTGCTCTGCGGACGCCCTGCGAGGGAGTGTTCCAGAAGCCGGACACATTCCGTGGCGGAACTGACATCCGCGATCGAGAAGATTTTTAAGGAAAACTTTGCCGGATAATGTTCCACCGGAAATCGGTTAAGGCCTTATCTCCTTCCTTGTCCGGCATTCCATATCTTGTACAAAATCTATATAGAGACAGCAGATTCCACAGTCACGGTTTTTGACATTTCAGACGGAGCTGTTGTCAGAAAGGAACCACCACAACAATGGCATTTGACGGAATTGTGATCGCGAATCTGGTCCGCGATCTGAACGATAAGATCGTCTCCGGCAGGGTCTCAAAGATCGCCCAGCCGGAAAAGGACGAATTACTTTTTACGATAAAAGGAAACCGGGAGAACGTGCGGCTGCTCGTCTCAGCCAACGCCAGTCTCCCGCTTCTCTATTTTACGGCAAACAATAAACCGAGCCCGATGACGGCCCCGAACTTCTGTATGCTTTTAAGAAAGCATATCGCAAATGGCAGGATCATCTCTGTCACCCAGCCAGGGCTGGAGCGGATCGTCCGGATCGAGGTGGAGCATCTGGATGAGATGGGCGACCTCAGAAGAAAGTTCATCGTGATCGAGCTCATGGGAAAACACAGCAATATCATCTTCTGCGATGAGAATAACGTGATCTTAGACAGCATCAAACATATCTCGGCTCAGGTAAGCTCTGTCCGGGAAGTCCTCCCGGGAAGAGATTATTTTATTCCCCACTCCGGTGAGAAGAAGAATCCGCTTACGATCACGGAAACGGAATTTAAAGAGCTTCTGCACAGCACACCGCAGAATCTTTCCAAAGCGCTCTACATGGATCTTACCGGCTTAAGTCCCGTGGTTGCCGCTGAGATCTGCCATCTGGCATCCTTAGACGGTGATATCTCCGCAAAAGAATTTTCCGACGCGGAACTCACCCACCTCTTCCACGCGTTCAACTGGATCATGGACGATATCCGCGAGGGCAATTTCACCCCGAATATTATCTACGATGGAGAAAAACCCATCGAATTTGCCGCTGTCCCGCTGACGATGATGGAAGGCGGAAATTACAGGACTGTGAAGTTTGATTCCATCAGTGAGCTCCTCGAGCGGTACTACGCGGAAAAGAATACGGTATCACGGATCCACCAGAAGTCCACGGATCTTAGAAAGATCATCTCCAATGCACTGGAGCGCAGTGTGAGAAAGCTGGATCTTCAGACAAAGCAGCTCAAGGATACTGAAAAACGGGAAAAATACCGGATCTACGGAGAACTTTTGAATACCTACGGATATGGTCTCTCCGGCGGTGAAAAAAGTTTCAAATGTTTAAATTATTACGACAATGCGGAAATTACGATCCCTCTGGATCCGACGATGACGGCACAGGAGAACGCGAAGCGGTATTTCGATAAGTACAATAAACAGAAACGGACCTACGAGGCCGTCACGGAACAGCTCGCGCAGACAAAGGCGGAGATCGACCATCTGGAATCCATCAGTACCTCCATGGATATCGCAAGGCTGGAGGAGGATCTGGTACAGATCAAGGAAGAGCTTACGGAATACGGCTATATCAAACGCCATTATACCGGAGGAAAAAAGGTAAAGATCACAAGCCGCCCGTTCCACTACCTTTCCAGCGACGGATTCCATATCTATGTCGGAAAAAACAACTACCAGAATGAAGAACTCGACTTCAAGTTTGCCAACGGCGGCGACTGGTGGTTTCACGCAAAGGGGATCCCGGGTTCCCACGTGATCGTAAAGACCGAGGGAAAGGAGCTGCCGGACCGCGTCTTTGAGGAAGCCGGAGCGCTGGCTGCCTATTACTCCAAGGGACGGGGGAACGAGAAGGTGGAGGTCGATTATATCCAGAGAAAGAATCTGAAAAAAGTTCCCGGCGCTGCTCCCGGTTTCGTTGTGTATCACACGAACTACTCCCTGATGGCTGTACCGGGGATCACGGTGCAGGAAGTATAATTTTATCGTACAAATAGAAAATGCCCCAGAGCAGCACCGAATGTGCAAAGCTCTGAGGCATTTTTCTATATCTGTATTCCATCGTATATTCTTTTATCTTCCACCAGCTTCATATAATAACGCATTGCAGATCGCCGCCGCGATATTACTGCCGCCTTTCCGTCCTCTTGCGACGATGGCCGGAACATCTGTCCTTAAGATCAACTCTTTTGCTTCCACCACATTTACAAATCCCACCGGGACTCCGATAATGAGCGCCGGGCGGATCTTTTTCTCTTCGATCAGCTCATAAAGGCGCATCAGGGCTGTCGGTGCGTTGCCCACCGCGTAGATGCATTCCGGATAACATTCTGCAGCTTTTTCGACACTGACCGCCGATCTCGTCATGCCGCTCTCCTTCGCTTTTACCTTCACATCCTCATCTCCGATAAAACAGTGCACCTCGATCCCAAATTTTCCTGCCGCCGTTTTATTGATCCCGGATGCAGCCATCGTGGTGTCCGTGATGATCGGAAGTCCGAGTCGGATTGCTTCCTTTGCCTTTTCGACAGCTCCGTCGGTGATCGTCAGAGTGTCCCTGTAGGAAAAATCCGCCGTCGTGTGGATCACCCTGCAGAGAACCGGGAGCGCCTCCGCCGGATAGGAGGAAACGAACTCGTCCCCCAGCTCTCCCTTTATGATCTCAAAGCTCTTCTTTTCGATCTCCATCGGGCGGGTCGTCAGAAAATCGATGCCCGTCCGCTTTTTTAATTCTTCTGTCCAGCCGAGTCCGCTCATCCTCTCACATCCTTTCGCTCTAAGATCCGGTAGATCATATCCATATCGAGATTTTCCCGGATGATTTTTGCCATTTTATCGTACTGTTCCTCTTTGTATTTCGCCATGGAAAAGGTCGCTCCGCTCTCATATTCTTCCGGACGGACACCTTTCTGTTTTGCAAGGAAGTTACGAACCGCCATCTGCATCTCCTCCGTATCGAAAACGCCATGGACGTAGGTTCCGAATATATTTTTGTATACACAGCCGTCCTCTTTTGTATCGGCTGTGTGTCCGCCAGTTCCATCACTGCAACAGATTTCCGAGAAATTCCTTCCACCATCCCGGATCGTCTCACCCATATGGATCTCGTAGCCGGAGATTTTAACCGGTTCGCCGTCCTCCGAAAATCTCGCCGTGCCGGTTACTCTCGTTCTCGTTTTCTTCTCCGCGAAGATCGTCCGGATCGGTAAGAGCTCCATTCCCCGCATGGTCCCGCCCTCCTCGACCCCATGAGGATCGTCGAGACTCGTTCCGAGCATCTGGAATCCACCACACACACCGATAACAGGAGTTCCCTTTCCTGCCATCCGTGTGATCACTGCCTCCAGCCCGTTCTGGCGGAGCCATTTGAGATCCCCCATCGTATTCTTTGTTCCGGGTATGATAATGAGATCGGATCCTGTCAGTTCTTCGGGCCGGCTCACATAGGAAAGAGCGATTCCCGGAAGGCGCTCAAGGGAATTGAAGTCCGTGAAGTTTGAGATCCGCGGAAGTCTTACCACCGTGACCTTTGCAAACGCCTCATGTCCGGATCGGTCGAGCAGCGGCCCTGAACCGTGTTTTCCGGTCAGGCGCTCCGAGAGACTGTCCTCATCGTCCACATCCACATCCATATATGGGATCACACCCGCGAACGGGATCCGGATCCGCTCATAGAGCATGGCAAGACCCGGTTTTAAGATCTCCTTATCGCCGCGGAATTTGTTGATCACAAAGGCCCGGATCCGTCTTCTCTCCTCCTCTGTCAAAAGTGCCGCGGTTCCGTAAAGCTGGGCGAAGACCCCGCCCCGGTCGATATCTCCCGCAAGAAGGACCGGGGCGTCGAGCATCTCTGCCAGTCCCATGTTCACGATATCATTTCCCCGGAGATTGATCTCAGCCGGACTTCCGGCACCCTCCACGACGATCACGTCGTACCGGGATGCAAGGGAATTGTAGGCATCCATGATGTCCGGGATCAGACTCTTTTTCATCTTAAAATATTCCGCCGCCGGATAATTTCCACGAACCTCTCCGTTTACGATGAGCTGGGAACCCATGTTGGAGGTGGGCTTTAAGAGGATCGGATTCATCGCCGCCTCCGGTTCGATTCCCGCCGCCTCCGCCTGCATGACCTGAGCACGGCCCATCTCAAGACCGTCCTTTGTGATGTAGGAATTTAATGCCATATTCTGGGATTTGAACGGGGCGGTCTTGAGCCCGTCCTGTTTAAAGATCCGGCAGAGCCCCGCCGCGAGAAAGCTTTTCCCAGCATTCGACATCGTTCCCTGGATCATGATTACTTTTGCCAATTTGATTCCTCCGTTGTGCTGCAGCCGTTTTAACACAATTTATAATCGTATATACTCTGCATTACGACTGCTGCCATATCCTGTTTTTATGCCTCTAAACCATCTTTACAATAAATTGAGAACCGTTTCCACCGCCGCACAGAGTCCCATAAGGATCCATGATGTCCGGTAAAGAAGCTTATTCGCCCGCGGAATATCCTCGATCTCTACCGGCCGCAGATCATCCCCAATGTATTTCTTCTTCACAAGTTTTCCGAAATACCAGGCATCTCCCGCAAGGCGGATCCTGAGTGATCCGGCGCAGACTGATTCCGTCTGGGCGGAATTTGGGCTCGCGTGGTTGAAACGGTCCCTTAAAAAGATCTCCTTCGCATGGGAACCGTCAAATTCATGATCTTTTGATGGCAGATAGGAGGCGAAAATCATGACCCAGGCGCAGAGTCTCGCCGGTATGAAGTTCAGGAGATCGTCAAGCTTTGCCGCCGCCCTTCCAAGATAAAGATACTTGTCGTTCTTGTATCCCACCATGGAATCCATGGTGTTAACTGCCTTATATACCCAGCCGAGGACCGGGCCGCCGAGAGTCATATAAAAAAGCGGGGCTGCGACACCGTCCGAAGTATTTTCCGCTACAGTTTCCACCGCCGCTTTCGTGACTCCCGTCATGTCGAGACGTTCCGTATCACGGCCCACGATCATGGAGACTGCGTACCGGGCTGCCGGTAGATCATCTTTTTTCAATTCCCGGTAGACCTTCATGCTCTCATCTTTTAAGGATCTCACCGCAAATAGCTGATAGCAGAGGATCACCGAGACCAGAAATTTAAGCCCTGGGGAGATCCGCCCGCAGGCATAAAGAATGCCGCCGGATACGACCGCCGTCGTTCCCGTCACAAAAAGGACAAGGACGACGCCGCCCGCAAGCAGCGCCCGTTCCCCGTCTCCGAAGATCTTCCGTATTCCTTTTTCCAGAAAACTGATATATGTCCCGATCAGCCGCACTGGGTGATACAGCCAGTGCGGATCGCCGAGGACCTGATCCAGCAGAAAACCAAGTACGATCACCGCCAGAAGTTCCATTCTGTCTATCATGTAAATTCTTCCTTATCTGCCGTAATTTTCCTGTTTTCAGATGCACAAACGAAACCATGTTTCCATACGCATGTGAGCCTGTCGTCCTTTTCCCCGCAGACAAAAAATTCAGGAATCCTTTACGGACTCTATTTCAAATATTTTCCGTTATTCTTATATGCCATAATGATAATAACCACCGTCAGCACAAGAAATGCCGCCAGCCATAAAACTGCCGGAAATACGCTGCATCGGTACATGACAAAGAATGCCAGATCCAGCCCCCAGAGCATCTTTGTGACGCCCTCTGTGTGGCACCATTTTGCCCGCTCTTCGTCCTCCACAAGGATCTTTGAGCTGATCGGCGTGTAGATGCCGCTTACAACCAGTGCTCCGTAGATCAGAAATCCGATGCTGCATACAGATAATAAAAGTATCATGTTTTTGTTCTCCCTTCATCTTTTCCTTTACACATTTCGTTATCGATCATTTAGCTTTCATGATCCGCGCGTTGCGGATCTGTCCATCTGACGCATCCATTTTTCCCAAAACGCCTTCCCCGTTCCCAATCTGCCAGTCATAGTAACTTTTCTTTTCCTCCGAAAACGCCTCCATGACTGCCATGATCGTTCCTCCATGAACGACAAAAACGAGCGTCCGGTCAGCCCCCGGTTCAGCCTGAGAAGAAATTTCCTTCCATACTTCCTGAAATGCCTCCACTGTCCGGGCTTTAAACGCGTCCGTGGTCTCCCCGCCGGGAAATCCCTCTCTCCCCAGCGTGTCGATAAAATGCTGATACTCCGTATCCCCGGAAAGTTCCAGATAATTCTTATACTCAAAGGTTCCAAAATCACACTCGGAGAGTCCGGCTTTCTGGATTCTCGGAACATGTTCATATAGCTTCTCCGGGAACAGAATTTCTGCTGTCTCAAGACACCGCTTCATCGGGCTTGTGATGATCGCTGCCACGTTTCCTGCAAGCTCCCGAAGCTTCAGTGCTTCTTCCTGCAGAAAGAACACTGCCTGCTCCGTCAGTCCCTCATCAGTCCGGCCCACATACCGTTTTTCCAGATTCCCGGCCGTTGCCCCATGCCGGATCATGAAAAGTTTCATCCGATCACCGCCTTCCCGATCACGGCCGCAAGGAGGATCCCAAGCTCACAGATCTGCAGGAAAAATCCCGCCAGATCTCCCGTGACCCCACCGAACTCCTTCACTGCCATATGCCGGTAGTAGAAAAAGATCAGGATCGATGCTGATAGAATGATTCCCCCAATCCTGCCACCCAGAAAAAGTTCCAGAACTGCTGCCGCAAGGAACAGGATGACCATCCAGACCGCCACCGTCTTCTTTTTCGCGTCCTTCATAAAATCTGCCAGCATCCCATGTTTTCTCGCCTCCGGGAATGTCACCGTGGAGAGTCCGCTTAAGGATCTTGAAATCACAAAACCGATCGCGACAAGCACCGCCGTCTCCCGGTCAAGCTCCATACATGCCGCCGCATAAAGGATCAGATACAGCGCGCCGAAGATCACAGCGAACGCCCCCGTGTGGGTATCCTTTAAGATCGCGAGTTTCTTCTCCCTGTCTCCGTAGGACGCCCTTGCATCACACGTGTCCATAAATCCATCCATGTGGATTCCGCCTGTGATGAAGATCGGAACTGCGAGAAGGATTCCCGCTGCCAGAAAGCTTCCCGGAAGAAGCCATGAGAGCAGCAGGAACATCCCGTAAAATACTGCCCCGATCACCATGCCGATGGCCGGGAAGAAACACATGGCATATTTCATGTCCTCCTCTTTCCACTCAAACATCGGCATCGGTATTCTGGAATACATGGAAAAAGCGATAATTGCCGCCCTCATGGCCGCTCTCCTTTCTCCTGATAGTCCACGTACTGTTCCACAGAGATATCAGAAAATGTGCTCATCTCCTCGTACACTTTCGCCCCCATCCTGAGAAGCGGGATCATGGCAACCGCCCCGCTTCCCTCGCCGAGATGCATTCCCATGTGAAGAGGTGCCGGAAGATCCAGCATCTGAAGGATCGCCGCCCCGGCAGGTTCTGTGGAGATATGGGACGCGAGCATATAGTCCTTCGCCTCTTTCCTGATGAGAACCGCCAGAAGGCCAGAGACGGTGGAGAGGAATCCATCCGTCAAAACCGGGATCTTTGCCGCCGCTCCTCCGAGGAATAGCCCCGTCATTCCAGCGAGATCAAAACCGCCAAGCTCTGCAAGCACCGTCACAGCGGACAGCTCTCCGCTCTCATACTGTTCCTTTGTTCCATTCCGGTACTCCGGATATTTCCCGTAAAAACGGGAAACAGCCATCTCCACTGCCTTTTTTT
Organism: Clostridium sp. MCC328; assembly: GCF_018785465.1. NCBI lineage: Bacteria > Bacillati > Bacillota > Clostridia > Eubacteriales > Clostridiaceae > Clostridium > Clostridium sp. MCC328. The sequence goes on along the minus strand of NZ_WQPW01000037.1, from coordinate 121,185 downwards.
TCTTCTCAAGTCCCGCGTCAGAGAGTCCGGCGCCCCGGCCGGTCGCCTCTTCAGGTGGGAGCCCCGTGAGCACTGCGCTCATGGCGGCAGCAGGAGTCGTATTTCCGATTCCCATCTCCCCGGCGGCAAGAATTTCGTATCCCATCTCTTTCAACCGGAATGCGAGATCTATGCCGGAAAGAAGTGCCTGAAGACACCCGGTTCTGCTCATCGCCGGTTCCCTCGCGATATTTCCGGATCCTCTTGCCACTTTCCGGTCCAGGATCCGGTGCATGTCAGGCTCTTTCTGCCCGGTCGGCTCACAGTCCATTCCCATATCCACCGGATAGAGGTCAGTTCCAGAGATCCGGCACATCTTGGAGGTGGATGTCTCGCCTTTCGTGAAGTTTTCCGCAACGATCCTCGTCACATCTTTACTTGTCTGGGAAACACCTTCCGCAACGACACCATGATCCGCGCACATGACTGCCAGTGCGGACCGGTCCAGTTTCATTCCCGATGCGTTCCAGCGGATCCCCGCGATCTTTATAATATCCTCCTCCAGAATTCCGAGACTTCCGATGGGTTTTGCCACAGAATTCCATCGCTTTTTCGCAAGCTCCATGGCAGTTCGGTCTGCCGGTTCAATCTTATTCAGATATGCTTTCCAGGTCTTTTCTACTGAAGTTTTTTCTGTCATATTTATTTTCATTCTGCTGTCATATTTCATTTCACTATTCATCTTTTTGATTATGTCATATCAGTAAGAATCTTTTTCTACTGCAATTTTTGTCAATGCAAAAAATTTGCTAAAATTCAAATTTATCGAACCTTCAAAGTGCTATACTTTTCTGGATTTGTAACTATTCAGTACCTTCATAGTTACGTGCAAAAATCCATTCCAGATCAGCTTCGCTGATGGGATTTTTGCCTTCCAGCCTATGTTTTCTTACGGTCAGCGCAGCAAGTGCGCAGACCTACTGAACAGTTACCTGGATTTTTCTTTTTCCACGTTTCTGCACATTTAATAAAGTTCTCAGCAATTTTCACATTACTGTAAAAATACAAGTGCGGGAAGCCTGCATAAAAGCTCTCCGTCGTATATCCGCAGTCCCAGCCCCGTGTTCCCACCGGCTTTTTTGCTGCGAAATCCGTCCCATTCTCCTCCGAATCCCAGTGGTGGAACTCATGGGCGCGGAATTCAGTTCCCGCAGGTCCTAACAGTCCCTCTTTCTTTGAGGTAACAGTAATATACCCAAATCTCCCAAGCTTCCCCGTGTCACGGCTGCTGCCCGGCAGCACACCTGCCATTGGCCATTCCACGCCGTCTGGATCCACGATCGAATTCTTCAGGTACAGATATCCGCCGCACTCCGCGATACACGGCACCTCTTCCATCACCGCCTGACGGATCGCATTCCGCATACTGATATTTTCTGAAAGTGCTTTCGCGTGAAGCTCCGGATAACCGCCGCCAAGATAGACTGCGCAGGTTCCCTCCGGAAGGTTTCTGTCGTGGATCGGGGAAAAATACTGTATCTCTGCTCCGAGTTTCTTAAGGAGATCCAGATTATCCTCGTAATAAAAGCAGAAAGCTTCATCTTTGGCGACTGCAACTATTGTTTTCTTAACACTTCGTTCAGATAACGTACTTTTCACCTCATGGGTGTTTCCAGAATCGTATATTTTCTTGGCATCTGCAATGTTTTCAATATGTTGTACGGCACTATTATTCAAGACTTTCCCGCAATCCACATTACAAAACTGCCTTACAGCTTCTGGCAATTTCACTTCTATCTCTGCCGCTCTCCCAGCCTCCTCAATAATCCCATCCAGATTGATTCCCACTCGAACCTTTTCTTTGATCAGATCCAGCCGCTCCCGGATCCCCAAAATCTCCTCTGGCATCACAAGCCCCAGATGGCGGGACTCCAGCGTCATATCCTTTAATTCCGGCACATACCCGAATACCCGGATTCCAAGCTCCCGCTCTGCCCGCTCCTTTAATCCCGGATACAGCATCGGTGACAGCCGGTTAAAGACTACCCCTGTCACATGGCTCTTCTCCTTGTAATCAAGAAATCCTTTTATCGACGCTAAAGCAGAAAGACTCCGCCCCTTCATATCCACCAGAAGGATCACCGGCGTATCCGTAAGGTCCGCCACCTCCCAGGCACTGGAGCGCTCCGAGACACCGCCAAGTCCATCGTAAAAGCCCATGACGCCCTCCAGTACAGCGATTCGGCTTTCCGGGAATTTCTCCATTTCGAGGACTTCCCTGTCGAGCAGATATCTCAGCGTATCCCCGTCCGCAAAAAAGCTGTCCAGATTTCTCGACGGGATCTCCAGCACCGTCCGATGAAACATCGGATCGATATAATCCGGCCCGCACTTAAACGCGCGAACCTCCTGAATTTTCTCTTTCAAAAGAGAAAGAAGCGCACAGGTAAATAACGTCTTCCCCCCGCCGCTCTTTTCTGCCGCGATCATGATCCGGGGAAAGTGGACGGAAACTGCCTGAGAATCCTGATCCATACACTTCATTTTCTTCTCATCCATACCTCTTTCTCCCTCTCATGACCGCAAAATTTCATATTCAGCAATTACCGTATATTCTATCACACTATTTAAACTGCCTCAATAATAAAATATAGCAGTGCTTTTTCAAAAGTATCCTTGACATAAATTGTTCATGGTTAGCTTTTTTAACCAAACGATCAGAAAATCCGAAGCAGTGTTTCGAATTTTCAAAACCATCGGACATGTTTTCCTAAAAAACACCCGCCAACTCATGCAATGATCTCTGCACAACAAATTGGCGGATGTCTATCCAAACACCTATTCTTCTATCTCAGTCTGTTCACATCAGCATCTTTATGCCGCTTATAGGCATTTCCATCCAATGCATGGATTGCCGATATCGCATGGCTTTAGTTCCGGCCGTTCCCTGCGCAGCAGATCCTGCCTTGCAAGGTCGATGCAGTGACAATATTCTTTCGGATAATCCTGCACGGGGACGATTTGAAACAATTCCGCCCTCGTGATCTTCTGCAGGATCATTGCCGCCATCTCCGTATTGCCGACCCGCAGCGTCCGAATATCTCCGTTAACAAGATTTTCTCCGCGCCTGGAATAATAAACAATTAATGCTTTCATACTTTTCCATGATCACTGCAATGACTATTTTACATTTTCCCTGATCCAGTTCTCCACATGATCCGCGATTACATCGTTATTGAGATCCTGAAACATAAAATGATCGTTTCCGGTGATTCCTTCCTTCGGGAGATCCACAACGGTGCAGTTTCCGCCCTGAGCGTTGTAAGCTTCCTCGAAATCATAGCATGCCTGGCGCATCGCCTGCCACATTCCGGTTGCCTGGATCGCCGGATCACCGTTGTCGATATAGTCACCGAAATACATGGTTACCGGGATCTTTTTCTCCAAAACAGTTTTGAAATCATCGGAATCCGCTCCCGGAGCTCCACCCGGCTCAATGGCGATGATCGCTGCAATGTGGTCTGTGTACTCTGCAACTGTCCAGCCCGGACCGCCGCCCTGGGAGTGTGTTACAAGGATGGAATCTTTTCCTGTGCGGGCATATACCTCCTCGATCGTCGCTGCTACAGCCTTTGCAACTGTCTCGTTATCAAAATCAGCTCCCATGTCGGAGGTCATTCCCGTATCCGGTGTCATCTGACGGAAGAACTGATCTACAGAAGCATCATCGTTCGGGAACTGGGTACCTTCATTTGCAACGGATTTTCCGTTCTCCCAGCGTCCGATACGGAACTGGGTATACCATCGCTGATCCAGAGTCTTTGTGCTGATATCTCCGCTGACAGAGGTAGCTCCGGCTTCTCCACGCCGCGGCTCATCGATCAGGAATACTCCATGTCCTTTTCTGAGGAACATATCCGACCATCCCTCTCGTCCGTCCGGTGTGGTCATCCAGCCCATTCGGGACTGTCCGTAACCGTGTAAGAACACCATCGGAAGTTCTGTCTCATTCTCCGGGATCTGATAGAGTACATTTGCGTGGTCCACATGGGCCGTCTGTCCGGCTCCGCTCTCTTCCCACTGGTCTTCCGGGTCAAAGGTACCGTTGGAAGTGATCGTCGTGCCGCCAGCAGAAAATATTCCCTGCTCTTTGATGACCAAAGCTCCGTCATCTGCTGCGGCCGTCTCATCTGTGCTCTCTGCTGTTTCGCTTGTCGCCGCCTGTTCTGTCTGGGCTGCCGCCTGTGTTGTGGCAGAATCAGCTCCCGCGCTGATTCCGCAGCCGGAAATGATCATTGTACCTGCAGCCACGAGTGCCGCAAGCTGCATCCATTTTTTTCTTCTCATAAATCTTCTCCTTTTTGTTTTTCAGTAAGGACTCCGTCTGAATGGCCGGCAAATGACTAGTTACTGTTCTCGGAATGTTGGAAAAACGTCCATCCCCTTCTCACAACTCTGCCGGTGGACTGGGATTACACTCTGCCATACGGACTGATCTACTCAAAGATTCCGTCAAAAGAGCTACTGCAGTTTCTGATGGCAGTCGGCCAGATGGAGCGATAAAATATCCAGCAAACATACATACCCGCTGGATATTTGCTGTGTTGTTTATTCTGCGCTGAGTCCAAGTTCCCCGATCCAGGACGCAACCTCCTGATCAGAGGCACTGGACGCAAAGCGCTTTCCTTCCTGCCAGTCGCCGGTTCCCGCAAGGTCAGCCAACAGTTTTCCGCTCTGTCCGATTCCAGAGCTTGCGGCTGTGCAGAACGGAATTACGGTCTTGCCTGTGAAATCATTTGCCTTTACGAATCCGTCTGTCGGCCATGCGGCGATTCCCCACCAGATCGGGTATCCGATCAGAACTGTATCATAGGAATCCCAGTTCGCCACTTCCGTGGAAGTAAGCTCCACATCTCTGAGGCTCTCATCATTGTGTTCTCTCGATACACGGCTGTTGTCATTTGTCCAGTTCAAATCTTCGCTTGTGTACGGCTCCACTGGAACAATTTCAAAGAGATCTGCTCCCGCCGCTTCTGCGGCAGCCTTTGCGACACGTTCCGTGTTTCCGCTTGCGGAATAATAAACGACCAGTGTCTTTCCGCTGCCGTTTCCGGTATTCTCTGTGTTATCCGCTGTTTTTTCAGCCTCAGAAGAAGCTTCTGCAGTGCTGCTCTGTTCTGTCTGTGCCGCTGCAGTCGTGCTGTTACTTGCTTTAGTGCCGGATGCCTGGCAGCCCGCAAGGATGCTCATGGAAGCTGCTCCGACTGCCATTATGGAAATCATTTTCTTCAATTTCATTTTATTTTTCTCCTTTTCTTTTCCAAATTCTCTGCAGGACTCCACCCGCAGTGTATGCAAGACACAAAAACAGCCCCATGACCGTGATCTCATCAAAAAGGACCGATCCCAGAGTCGCGTCAAAGTCATACATGACAAAATGTGTCTTTAAAAACAGGTATGATGGATATCTGTTATGAAAAAACGCATAAGCGCCATAAACCACGACCCCCGCCGCAAAAATGCGCAAGATCCATTGAATGACCGGCGGAAGCTCCTTACTCATCCTGCTTTTCATGATTCCCTGTATCATTCGCCAGTGAAGGCCGATATGGGCGCTCATCAATATAAAACCCCAATACGCGCAGAAAAGATGAGCCATAGCGGCTGCCTCATAAACATTCCGCTGTGTCCATCCAGAAAAAAGATACTGGGAGATCAGGATCCCGCTGACCATAGAGCCGATCATGGTTGAGAAGATCAGGATCGTGATCATGGTCTGGAAGACCCGGTAGGGGGTATATTTCCCCCTGCCAAGTCCCAAAAACCAGGAACGGTTGAGAATGAGATGCAAAATGAACAAAAAAAACATCGCCATTCCCAGCCTTTCGTGAGCTTTCTCTCCTATAAAGGAGTATGTCATAAGTCCGAGCAGAACAGCTGTCATTAAAATATCAACTGCCATCTTTCCCTTTGTTCTGCCCGGGACCTGTGATCTAGTAAACATAATCCGATGCAAGGATCTTTAAAAGGTTCTGATCATGATTGTGGACAAGTTTCGATTCTGCATCCAGGATCATGGTCGCTCCGCCGTCTCTCGTGTACGGCTCCCACTCCGGCATCTCATCTGTCCCCGGTACTCCGGTCTTTGCGAAGTTGATCCATGCCTGGCTGATCTGAGACGCAAGTTCCTTCTCCTCATCGTTCTCATCAGCATGGTCAAACACGTACGGGATCTCCGCGCCGTGGTGAGAATTTCCATACGTGAATACGTATCCATAGACCGGGGCGCCGTTCTGGTCGGCTTTGTGTGCCATGATCTTTAAGATCGGCAGACGGATCAATGTCGTATCCACATGCTCTGCCGTCAGGTCTGTCTTATCCGGGTAAGCTTCTTTTAAGGCAGCAGTAAGTTCATCGGTCGGTTCTACCGGATCGGATTCAAAATATCCGGTCCACTCATTTAAGTTGCTGCCGATCAGGAGCGGGATGTCCTTTCCTGCTTCCGCAAAGGAATCATCTGTGACCGGATCTGTCGGAAGGAAATCTCCGTCCACGACAGGCTCCCAGTCCATAGCATAGGAATCGCCCGTCCATGTCGGGATCTGTAACTGTTCACCTGTCTGGGTCAGTCCCTCTGCCGCAGCTTTCTCAAGATCATCCGCGGACACGTACTGGATATCCTCGATATTGTCCGGTGTGATATTTAGATTCTTTAAGATGTTCTCCGCAAGAGCCGTGCTGAACTCCTGGGTGTTGAATTTTACTCCCATGGTCTCTGTCGCGCCGCTCTGGACGATTCCCTTCTGGAATAAACCTTTCGCATACGGAGATGTCATCATCGCCAGGACTTTCGCGCCGCCGCCGGACTGTCCGAATAAGGTCACATTTTCCGGATCTCCGCCGAACGCTTCAATGTTGTCCTGGATCCATTTCAGGGAATCCACGATATCCATCAGACCAACATTCGCAGAGTATTTATATTTATCACCGTAAGCGGAAAGATCGAGATATCCAAACACATTCAGTCTGTGATTGACTGAAACAATGACCACATCTCCGCTGCTGCTGAGGGCCTGACCGTCATATCCCTCTTCATTGGCAGATCCGGTGGAGAATCCGCCTCCGTGCAGCCATACCATGACAGGACGTTTCTTTCCGTCGTTGACGCCGGGGGTCCAGATATTTAAGTTCTGGCTGTTATTGTCTGTTCCATTCTGGGAAGACTCCCCATCGACACCGGAGATCTGTGCCTGAGGAGACATGGGGCCGTATGTGTCTGCCACGCGGACACCTTCCCACGGTGTCACCTCCTCTGCCGGCACGAAGCGCTCCTTCGCCTCCGCGTACGGAACTCCGAGGTAGCAGTAGATTCCGTCCTCTTTCGTTCCCTGAATAAGACCTGCTGTTGTTTTTACAATACCATCAGCCTGTACTTCTGAAGCTTCTGTCTGGGATTCTGTTGTCTCTGACACAGTTGTTTCTGCCTGAGTCGTCTTTGTTCCTGAAGAATTCGCGCATCCTGCAAGCATTACGGCACTGAGTGCCAGAATTGCATAGCGTTTTCCTGGCGTAAATTTCTTTCTCATAACATTTCAGTCCTTTCTGTCTGCGTAGCTATCCAGTACCTTTCAGACTATATTTTCTATCTGCATTCTTTAAGGATCTCAAAGATCTCATCCGCATTGAGTTTCTTACAGCATCCAGCCATGATATTTGTGCTGTCGGCAACTGCGCGGAGCATCGCATCGTCTGCCTGGATTCCAAGCTCCTTAAAGTTTATCGGAAGCCCGATCTCACGGATGAAATCCGCCAGCGCCTGGATGCCTGCTAACGCTGTCTCATCTGCCGTCTTTCCTTCTGCGGATATATCCCATACAGTTTCTGCGAAATGTGCGAAGCGCTCTGCTGCGTCTTTATAGATATGGCGGTATAATACCGGATGGATCACTGCCAGTCCGCAGCCGTGGTTGCAGTCTGTGTAGGCACCAAGCTGGTGCTCGATCATATGAGCCTGGAAGTCAGTCACCTTACCAAGCTTCAGAATACCGTTCTCTGCCATTGCAGAATCCCACATGAGTTCTCTTCTTGCGTCCTCATCAAATACATTTTTGGACACGATTTTGAGATTCCGGATGACGTTTCTCATGACGGCTTCATTGATCTCATCAGAAATATTCGCGGTGCGTGGGCTGCCGAAATATGTTTCCATGCAGTGACTTAAGGTATCAAACGCACCAGAAATCACCTGTTTTGCCGGGAGAGACTTCATGTACTCGTAGTCAAGAACCGCAAAGTTCGCGAATGCCCCGAATACACCCGTCTTAATTTTCTTTTCTTCATGAGTGATAACGGCTCCGTTATTCATCTCCGCACCGGTTCCTGTCGCCGTCACAACAGCGCCCATCGGAACGAATTCTGTCGGGAATACATGGTCGGTAAATTCCATCTCCCAGATATCCTTGTCTGTCTTTGCCTGTGCGGAGATGATCTTGCAGCAGTCGATGACGGAACCGCCGCCGACAGCGAGAATGAAATCAACATTTTTTTCTTTCGCTAACGCTGCGCCTTCCTGTACTTTTGCGTATGTCGGGTTTGGCATGATGCCCGGAAAATCGGTGACATCCTTTCCCGCCTCTTTTAACATGGATACGACCGCGTCATAGATACCACTCTTTTTCACAGAGCCGCCGCCATAGGCAAGCATCACGTTCTTTCCGTACTTACCAATTTCCTGGCTGATCGCCTTCTTTGCCGCGTCTGTTCCAAAGTAAACGTTTACTGGATAAGAATAAGTAAAATCTTTCATGATCTGATATCTCCTTTTTCTTTTTTATTTGCCAGAAGTTTCTGTTTCCGCCTCCGCGGGCTTTTCTGTCGTAAGTGCCGCATACTCCTCATCTGAGATCCTGTCATACCACTCCAAGCCTTTTAACTCCGGGTTTGTGTTGACAGCGATATGTGCGAATTTTGTATCTTTGCTGCCGCCATGCCAGTGTTTGACTCCCGGCGGGCAGAATGCCACATCGCCTGGATACATGATCTGGACGGGCTCACCTTCGATCTGATAGTAGCCGATTCCGTCTGTCGCGATCAGGATCTGGCCGCCCTCGTGGATATGCCAGTTGTTGATAACTCCCGGATCAAATACCACATAGTGAAGGTCCGGTGCTCCCGCCGCATTGTCCGCGCCGATCAGGGAAGAGACATAAGCCGGACCGCTGAAGGTGTCCGCTGTCATGGCTTCCGGTGCCCGCTCAAACATGAACTCATTGTCTGGTGTTATGGTACGACCGGTATATTCTTCTGTCTCAAGATTCTCATATTCCTCATCTGTGACCGGTGTCTCCTCCGGCGCGTCCGCATCCGGGGTGTAGTTGGAATCAAAAATCACGATCTGGGAGAACCAACTGTCCGGCGCCGCTCCATGCCAGTGACAGACACCCGGCTTGATGTTTACCACATCGCCTTTTCTTAGGATCTGGGCCGGTTTTCCTTCCTCCTGATAGTAGCCGATGCCGCCTGTTACGAGGAGGATCATTCCTCCGTTTCCATTGATAACCTTTGTTGTTTTATACCCACATTGTACAATTAGCCTTTCCTGGATGGAACGATAAATAAGCTCGTCCTGTTCCAACCAAAAGGTGTGGGCATGAAGTCTGTCTTACCAGCTGCGGTACACAAGACGAAGTCCGCTTTCGCCAAGTCTCTGGACTTCCGCAAGCTGGAATTCCTTAGGTGCGGATGCCCAAAGTCCGGCACTGCATTCAAACACACTTGGTGATCCGACTTCTCCGTCTACGGCAGGACTGAGCAGCAGACTTAATTCGTCCAGCATCCCCTGCTGTAAAAATGTGCCGTTGATCAGGCCTCCTCCGCAGATCAGCAATGTCCTGATTCCAAATAGTTCCTTTAGCTTTTCCGCTGCGATCCGGCAGTCCAGTGCGGCTTCTCCCGCCACAATATACGAAATACGATGTTCCCTAAGGTATGCCAGATATGATACCGATGTCGCACCTGTCACGACCTCAATGATATGTGCGCCCGGACATCCGGCACGTTTGAATGTCGCAGATTCCCATCCGATCTCTCCTTCCGTATCAACGGACACATAGTAAAATGCAGCATTCCTTCTGGCAACAAAGTCTCCTTCCGGAACCGATGTCACACTGCCATCCAATACCGGTCTTTGGAAACCTGTAAACTCCTTTGTGGTCGTCGTTCCATATAACCACGCGTCCGCATGGTACGCTGTTCGGATCCTCGCGTACTCACCGCCCATGAAACGACTACTCTCCGTTCCCATGAACGATCCGCTGATCTTTCCGTTCAGCGCGCTTAAAATATGGCAGATCATATATGGTCTGTTCATCATGTTTTCTCCTTCATTGATCTTATTTCATCTGACGTTCCCAGAATGAGACTGCATGGTCGATCCATCCCTCGGCAGCGGTTCCTTCCCCAAGTCCAAATCCATGGGGAAGCCCCTCAAACACATCGATCTCGGCGTCCGTGCCGTTTCTCCTGATTTTTTGAATTCGGCTTGCCATGGTCCTATAGCTGGCGATGCCGTCCGCCGTTCCGACACAATTGTAGGTCGGAGGCTCATTTCCCGTCACATCGGAAAGCCCGGTGTACTGCATGATCACCGCCGCGGACTGCGGGTATTGCTTTTCGCCAAAAGCCGCCGTCCCGTAGGAGCCGAGCCATGCCACCATTCTTGCCCCGGCAGAACCGCCCCACAGGGAATAATCCGACATGTCGATCTGCAGTTCATCCGTATGTTCATGAAGGAACGCGATTGCTCTCGCAAGATCCTCACAGGCGGTCTGGGCACCAGGGCGGTAGATCAGGGCAAAGGCGTTGTAACCTTTCTTTGACAGCTCCAGCGCATGCGGAAAACTGTCCTGCATGGCACCGACATACACCATGCCGCCGCCTGCGTTGCAGATTGCTGTTTTTGCGCCTGGCCCGCCGTGGAAGAAGAACAGGCCAGTGTCCTCTTTCCAGGGATCTTCCGACTTTTCTTCTTCTGTATAAATGTCATAAAACACCTGGGTCCCGGCTGCCGCCTGCTGCCCGAGATAATTGACGATCTCCACCGTTTTATCCGGTTTGATATCGTTGTACCACATCAGGACTTCGTCCATGTCTTCCAGTGTCAGATCTTCTCTCAACGGCCGGTCCACCGGAAAGATCAGTCTTCCATAATCGCCAAAGACCGGATCATTTATCACATCCCACACCTGGGTCTTTCTCGTCACATCGGTAAACGAGTCTGCTTTCGCTGCCGCTACGGCGCTCTCTGCGGGATTTTTATTTTCTGAAACCGCGGAAGCTTTCCTTCCGCAGGACATAAGTGAAAAAAACATAACGGTCACCAGTAAACTTGTGAAAATTTTCTTTTTTATCATTGTATTGTTTTAATGCTCTCCAAACAGCCATCCCATGACCGACTCATCCCTGGGGAAAAGCATTCCTCCGCCTCCGTGCTGGTTGTTTACGCCTCCTGCCCGGAAATAAGACTCCGGTTTTACATCTAACTGGACAAGTTCCGAGATCTCATCCTCCGTCAGTCCTTCGGCTTCGTAACGCTTTCGGATCTCCTGATAAGCTTTACGAAATGGATCCGCGCTGTAGTATTCGTCTGAATCGCCGATCACAAAATAGACCGATATTTTCGCTGCAGTCACCGTATCGTATCCGCCGTCCCATCTGGAACTGCACATAAGGGCAGCCGTATAGAGCTCCGGATGCATGTCGAGTACCATGGAAAGTGTTTCTCCGCCGCCGGAATATCCGTTGATATAAACCTTCGTCCGGTCGATGCTGTAATGATCCAGCAGATACTCTGTAAGAGAGACCGTCTTTCGCGCAGATATCTCGCCCCAGTCTTCCAGCTGCGGGGCTGCTATGATCATCTTTTCATTATATTTCTGCGCTTCAAAGGCAAAGTCCTCGCTTTGGATGTTGATTCCGACTCCCTGAAAATAAAGTCCTTCATAGCCCGGAAGTGTCAGGTACAACGCATATGGGGTATTCCCATCATAACTTTCCGGAATATACAGGTTAAAATGGACATCACCTTCCTCTGAGTGGAGTACATCATCCAGCGTGAATCCTCTGTAGCCTTCGTTTCCTTCTTCCATGCGCTCATCGTTCTTTTTCTCTCGCGCTGCCTCAGTCTGCACCGTTTCCCTTTCTGTCTCCGCAAACGGATGAGTGGCCGTCTCCGATGTGACCGCCGCGAAGCTTCTTCTTCCGCAGGCAGCCAGAACAGAAACGGAGCTCACAGACAGCAGCAATACTGCACCCAGCGCGCAATATCGTATCTTTTGCATTCCTGTCATCATCTTCCTCTGTAGTTAATGAAGTTTATAAATGTATTTAACAAACGCCGGATCATCGTGGTTTACGATCCCGCTGTGTCCAAGGTCCTTCGTTGCGATGGTCTTCATCTCATCCTCTGTGAGCTTGAAATCCCAGATGTCGAGATTCTGTTCCATTCTCTCTATATGGACGGATTTCGGGATGATGGAAACGCCGCGCTCAGCATTCCATCTGAGAGCCACCTGGGCTGCTGTCTTTCCGTACTTTTTGCCGATGGCGGTGAGTTCCGGATCTGTGAAGATGCCGTGTTTTCCTTCCGCTAACGGTCCCCATGCCTGCGGAACGACACCGTAGAACTTCATATTCTCAATGGCACCCTGCTGTACGAAAAACGGGTGAAGTTCTACCTGGTTGACAGCCGGGATGACGTCCACGGTCTCGCAGAGGTTTGTGAGGATCGCCGGGTAAAAGTTTGCTACGCCGATAGCCTTTGTGAGTCCCTCTTTGCAAGCTTTTGTGAGTCCACGGTACGCAGCAAAATAATCGCTCATTGGCTGATGTAAGAGGATCAGGTCCGCGTAGTCCATGTTCAGTCTCTTGAGGGAAGCTTTAACTGCCTCATAGGCAGTTTCTTCCGTTTTCATGTCTGTGACCCAGATCTTTGTTGTGATAAATAATTCTTCTCTTGTGGTGATTCCATCGGCGATGGCTCTTGCGACAGCCTTTCCGACAGCTGCCTCATTTCCATAAGCGGTTGCTGTGTCGATCAGGCGGTATCCTGTCTTGATCGCATCGTATACGACTCTCTCGCACTCTACGGTATCCGGGATCTGGAATACGCCGAATCCCTCTAACGGCATTTTTGCTCCTGTGTTTAATGTAATGAATTCCATAATGATTTCCTCCTTGATTTAATGATTTCTCTGCTGCCTCTTATTTTTGTACTCTGCACAGAACTGCGCAGATCAGGCGGGCAGATCACTTTTTTACCTGGTTGTTCGCTTCGACAATCTCGCAGATACTGATATGTTCATTCCTGTATCTCGCCTTCGGATTCGGCTCCGGCATGTTCATCTGGATCGCCATCATCGGACAGGCGTGGATGCATGCCATACAGGTAATACAGCCCTCCGGATGCCAGGTACTCTTTTGCTCGTTCACGGTAAAGCAGTTTTTTGGACATACCTTCGTACAGATCTCGCATCCGATACACTTTTCCGTGATCCGATACAGATTTGAATACGCTTGCTCCAGTTCCCTGGCTATTTTGGTCAGATATACCTGATGATCTGCCCGGTCGGCATTTGTCACCGGCACGATGAATTTCTTTTCGCTTTCGATGTCTTCCAGGATCATTTTTAAATGTTCGTCAACTTTTTTATCGATCATTCGCTCTTTGTCCATGTCAAATCCCGGAAGAAAATTGTCCACCATCAAAAGGACATTCAAGTAAGAAGGCTGGATCCCGATCTGAGTTAACATCTGTTCTGCCAGCTCCGCAGCGCCTCCGTGCCTTTTTCCGTATGTTAGGATCATGTAGAAATACGGTGTTTTAAATACCGATCTCTCCAGAAACTCCCTCACCAGAGCCGGAACCTCATGACCATATACTGGGCAGACGATGCCGATCTTCTCCGCCTCATACACATTTTCCAGGTCATGAACCGCCTGCGCGATACTTACCGGTGCTTTCTCCAGCTGCTTTGCTGCATACAGGCTGTTTCCTGTCGCTGTGAAATAAAATACCATGTGTCATTCACCTCCTTACTGGCAGATTGAAAAAATCATCATTTATGCTATAATTTGTTTTGATGAAATTAATTAACCTGTTTCTCTTTTCAATATGGATTTTACGGTGTATTTCTTTAAATGTACAATGCCAATCAATCATACTGCTATTATTATTTTTTATACTAAAAGGAGCTCGCAATGATCGAATTATATGTGTTGAGGCAATTTGCAGCATTCGCGGAGGCCGGGACCCTGTCGGAAGCCGCTGAGGTTCTGCATTTATCCCAGCCGGCCTTAAGCCGGAATATGAAAAAGCTGGAGGAAGATCTGGGTGTAATTCTTTTCGAACGAAAAAAGAATAAATTAGAACTGAATCAGAATGGATTTTATGTTCTGGATCTGACCAGGACTCTCCTGGAAAACGCAGACGCCCTAGCAAAAAAGGCACAGGATTTTGACCGGAAAAACCGGACGATTCGACTGGGGATCTGTGCTCCTGCACTTCTTTGGACTGTCACACCATTTATTTCTCAGGTATATCCGTACCTGCCCCTGCAGACAGAATTAGAGAGCGAAGAACTGCTTCTGAAACATCTCATGGATGATTCCTACCAATTGATCGCTCTCCACGAATCGCCTGATGGCGCTGAATTTTTCTGTAAAAAATGTGGGACAGAAAGCCTGATGTTTGCCCTTCCGAAAGATCACAAATACGCAAAACGGAAAAGCCTGACCTTCGCGGAAATGAATGGGGAAAATATGCTCCTCATGCCGGATATAGGCTTCTGGGCTTTTGTTATGGATAAAATGCCGAATTCCCACTTTCTGACCCAAAGCGACCGATTCAGCTTTGATGAACTGGTCCAGGCCTCATCTCTGCCCTCCTTTATCACAAATCTGTCCGGGAAATACAGGGGTATGCCGCCTAGTCGAATCTACATTCCTATCTCAGACGCAGAGGCAACCGTAAGTTACTATCTGGTGTGCAAAAAAAACCGGGAAAAGGAGTTTGATGAGCTGTTTCGACTGCTGTAGAAAATGGAGATTACTCAGCCGCCGGAAGAATTCCGACGGCCAGTGATGCTTTATATTTTTCTATAAAACTCCATTTTGCTGTAACCAGTTCTCGATCTCGCTCCTACTGCTGGAGTTTACAGTCAGTCCACTGCCGACTTCTGCTCCACGGCTGGCTCCCAGTCTGCGGATGTCCGGCATGCTTTCTTCTATCGTACTTTCTGCGCTGGTGCAGAACGGGATGACCTTCTTTCCGGTCAGGTCATAGGACTCCAGGAAGGTATCAATAGCCATTGGAGCGGTATGCCACCAGATCGGATAGCCTACCAGGATCACATCGTAGTCACTCATATTGCTGATGCTGGAGGCAAGTTCCGGTCTGGCATTCTGATCCAGTTCCCGTCTGGCCCTGTCTACCGTACTCTGATAACTGTCTGGATACGGAGATGCCACCGTAATTTCAAACATATCCGCTCCGGTGATATCCTGAATTCGTCTGGCTACATTCTGAGTCGTGCCGGTATGGGAGAAATACGCAATCAGAATTCTTTTACCGGCAGCATCGTTCTGACTAGTCTGCGCTCTGGTTCCTGCATATCCTGCTTCTACATTTCTGGTCTGGATCTTTCCATCCACAACCCATGCGCCATCGAAATTTACGCGGTAGCCATCTGGTGTCAGGGTTCCGGCGTACATCCAGCCAGCCTGGTCAAAGGCATAATATTCTGCAACGCCATCTCCGTTTCCATCCAGCCACTGCCATTCTACAATTTCTTCTGGATTTCCGTAATACTGTCCGTTTCCAAGATCATACCACCATCTGGAACTGTTTCTTCCCTGTCCGGTCGTCCAGCCTGCCGCGAAAGCAGTCATGCCCATCAGGACAGATAACACAAAAACTGACACCATTATTTTCCACAGCCGTCGCATCATCGAAGTTTCTCCTTCTCTACGTTGTTGCCCAGTACTCTATCGTTTTTATCTCACAAAATTCGTAAAAATAGCCGGTTCACGCTCCGGCACCGCACCATACACCATATTCCAGTAACGGGATGATGCAACCGGCACCTCCTGAATGGTGAAATTACAACTGCATTTTCACCGATGGAACGACAAATAAGCTATGATAATCCTAACCCAAAGGTGTGAGTTCTGCCCACATGTCATGCAGCAGGAATCTACTTTTCTGCCTCTGCAGTCTCCATCAGTGTTTTTCCAGCACTCCATGCCTGACCTACCTTTTCGGTTGCCACGTAATATCCTGCCTGAAACTGGTCAAAAATCAGTGCGTTTAATTTCATCGGATCAATCTTGCCATTGTCGGAGATTACTTTTTCATCCGCACTGACATTCACGATCTTTCCCACGACTGCGTGCAGGTTCTCATTTTCTACGACTTCTGCAAGTTCACACTCTAACGCAACCGGAAATTCAGTGATAATCGGAGCATTGACATGTGCACTCTTTTCTGCATGATAACCAGACTTCACAAACTTGTCCGGCATTTTATTTCCGGTCGCAATGCCATAGAAATCTGCAGCATCCATATGGTCTTTATCCGCGAGACTTATAGTAAAAGCCTTTGACGTCCGGATGTTTTTCGTGGTTTTATGTCTTTCATCGATAAACAGCGCAATCTTGTCATGACCGCAAATCATGCCCCATGCCGCATTCATAACATTGACAGTTCCATTCTCATCATATGCTGCTACCATCAATACCGGCATTGGAAAAATGGCCGGCTGTACACCTAAATCTTTTCTCATATCTGCTTACCTCCGTCTTTTATTAATAATTAAGGATAAACTTTACAAATGCATGATCAACATGTTCAATAAAACAAATTATTGTTTATGCTATAATTTGCTTTGATGAAATCAATAAAGCCATCTCTCTTTTCAAGATAGGATTTTACATTGTTTTGCTCAGAATGTACAATGCTAATCCATTATACTGCTATCAATACTTTTTATACTAAAATAGAGTTACAATGATTGATGAGCTGTTTCGGCTGCTGTAGAAAACAAAAACAGCCATCCGCTATTAGATGACTGTTTCTCTGTATTCTCAAATTTTTAAACTGATCTCTCAGCTTCCGGATGACGCATTTTTATCTGTCTGGTTATAATATTTTTCCATCGCATCATACATGATATTATCCGTCTGCATTTATTTTTTTCCCTGGTTATTTCCTTCAAACGTCACGATCCATACCGGATTCTGCCCCATCATGAGGTGACTGGAGCCGACTTTTTTAGACCTTGCGGCAGTCAGCGTAAGAAGATCCGGTTCTGTCACCGGAAGCGTTTTCACGGCTTCAAGGACCGCCGCCAAAGACTCGGGAGTGATGAGGTTTACAACAAACCGTGTTTCAGGATTTTTCTTAAGGCATAGCGCAATGACCTCCTCCATCTTTCCGCTGCTTCCTCCGATGAAGACATGGGTTGGAGACGGAAGATCTTCTAACGCCTCCGGGGCTGTTCCCGCTATGATCTTCACATTTGTGAGGGCGAATTTTTTGCAGTTTTCATAGAGAAGTTCCACGGCCTCCGGGTTCTTTTCGATAGCGTAGACCTTCACGGAATCGGAAAGACCTGCGCACTCCACAGAGACGGATCCTGTTCCGGCTCCGACATCGTAGAGGACTGAGTGTTCCGTGAGTTCCAGCTTTGCCACGGACACGGTGCGGACTTCCATCTTCGTCATCGGAACCTTCCCGCGGGTGAACGCCTCATCGGAAATACCGTGGGATAAAGGTCTTCGGGGCCCGGTCCATTCCGCATAGAGGACTGCTAAAGACGGGGCCTTTCGGTCTGTCAGGCTTTCTGGGGTCGCCTCGAAAATTTGTTCGTCCTTGAGAGTCAGATTTTCCCCTGCAAAGAGCTTTGTCTCCTGCATCCCAAGATCGATGAGCTGCCCGCAGATCGTTTCATAGAAATCCGCGCCGCCGCCGAGGATAAAGGCGCTGCCGGAGCGCTTTAATTCCAAAGCGAAGTTTGCCGCCTGCCCGTGCATGCTGAAAAGTCTCGCGTGATCCCAAGGGCGTCTGATCTTTGCAAAAAAGTATCCAACCGAGGATATCCCCGGAATTACTTCCACGGTATAGTTTCCGCGGCGTTCCAGCACTGCACCGAGTTTTTCCGCTGCGCTGTAAAATCCGGTATCACCGGACATGGCTCCACAGATCACCTGTACCTCCGGGTGGGCATCCAGATAGTCCGCAATTTTTTCCGGCTGGTATGCCTCAAAAACAGGTTTGTGGAAACTTTCCAGCTGTCTCACACAGCGGCTTGCGCCGACGATCAGATCACATTTGTCGAGGCGTTTTTTTGCCTCACCGGTGAGATAGGATTCGCTTCCGGGTCCTGTGCCGATAAGGAATACCTGGCGTTTCCCAGAATTTTCAGCAGACCTTCCCAGAGCAAAATGCTCCTCCAGATAAGCGATTCCCTCCGCCAGCGAAATCCCCTCTTCCACCGGTCTGCCGATCACGACAAGACCGACACCTGCTTTTTTCGCCGCACTGACCTTTTCCTCGAATCCGCCCGCCTTCCCGGACTCCTTCGTCACCATCCACTTCGCATGGACCGCTTTCATCATCGCCACATTTAAGTCTTCCGCAAAGGGTCCCTGCATTGCGATCAGATGGCTGCCGTAAAAACCCATATCGGCGCAGGTCTTTACCACCTCCGGCATGGAAAGGACTCTCGCGTAGATTCTCGTCTCCCAGTCCGGGAGAGCTAAAAATGCGGAGAGCTCCTTACTTCCCGTCGTGACGAATACCGGACCTTCCGTGGTCTTTAAAAAGTCCACTGCCGACTGAATATTCTCCACCGTGATGATCCGGCAGTCTGAACCGTCTGAAATGCCTTCCGTTTCTGTCCAAGCACTTTCTCCGGGCATTTCCATATCTGCTTCTGTGATCTTTTTTTTCTGGTTGTCATCTTCAAAAGTCCGGGGTCCGTTTTCAGCAGTGAAAACATTTGTTCTCTCACCGTTTTTATCCCGCAGGATCCTTAAAATCGGGGTTCCTGTCTTTTCTGCCGCCTCCCTGATATTTGCCGTGACCACCACCGCAAAAGGATGGGTTGCATCAAGGATCAAGTCATACTTCTTTTCCTGAAACAGTTTCTCCATCTGGATCTCATCGACACGCCCGTCATGAACCTGAAGATTCTCAGCCTTCGGGATCTCCTCTTTTCCATATTCCGTCGCAACAAACACATCGACCGCTACCCGACTCCCGGCGAGGCGGGATGCCAGAACCCGTCCTTCCGTTGTCCCCGCAAAAACCGCAATTTTCCCTTCCGCTATCTTCATATCCGGTATCCTCTCGGTGTGACCATCCAGTTCTGTCCGCCAAGGACGGACTTTTCGGTCCGGCTGTTTCCAATAAACACGGTGGTGAACATGTCCGCCTCGTAATCTTTTAATTCCGCTAACGTCATGACCTTCTTCGTCTCCCCATCTCTTCCGATGTTCTTTACAATGCCGCAGACGGTATCCGCGCTCTTGTACCGTAAAAAGATCTCACACGCACGCTTTAAATAGTCCGCCCGCTTCCTGCTGGACGGATTATAGAGGCAGATGGAAAAATCAGTCTTCGCCGCCGCGTCCAGGCGATTCTCAATGGTTTCCCAGGGTGTTAAAAGATCACTTAAACTGATCACCGCAAAATCATGCATCAGCGGTGCCCCGAGGACAGCGCCGCCGGAGAGAGCCGCCGTGATCCCCGGGATCACCTCGATCTCCACCTCCGGGTGCTTCTCCCCGAGTTCCAGGATCGGTCCCGCCATTCCGTAGATTCCTGCGTCCCCGCTGCAGATCATCACGACAGATCTTCCTTTTTCCGCCTCCGCAAAAGCCATCTCGCAGCGCTCGATCTCCCGTTTCATGGGGGTCGTCAGAAATTCCTTATCTGGAAAGTACGGCTTCGCGAGATCCACATAGACCGTGTATCCCACGATCACATCGCAGGTATTAAGCGCCTTTACGGCGCGGAGCGTCATGGATTCATACTCTCCAGGTCCCATGCCGACCACTGTCAGTTTCTTCATGTGTCCGTCCCCTTTCTGAATTCCGTGGAGAAGTCCGGCGCATAGAGTCTTGACTCCTCGTAGCCGTTTGCCTCTCTCGTGCCGAATACGTCACCGATAAAGATCATTGCCGTCTTCTTAATTCCGTTCTCCTCTGCGGACTTCGCCAGCGTAGAGACGGTGCAGCGGACAATCTTCTCCTCCGGCCATGTCGCCTTGTAGATGATCACCGCCGGAGTGTCCGACTCATATCCGGCTTCCGCAAGTTCCTTTTCCATCTGTGACAACAGTCCCGTGCTTAAGAACACCGCCATGGTCGCATGGTGAGCCGCCAGGGAACGGAAACTCTCCCGCTCCGGGACTCCGGTCCGCCCCGCCATTCTCGTGATGATCACGGACTGGGACACGCCAGGCAGCGTGAGTTCCGCATGGAGACTCGATGCAGCGCCGCAGAAGGAGCTGACCCCCGGGCATACATCGTAAGCAATCTTTTTCTCATCCAGCTGGTCCATCTGCTCCCGGATCGCGCCGTAGATCGCCGGATCACCGGTATGAAGCCGCACCGTCATTTTTCCCTCACGCTCCGCTTTCTCCATGGCACGGATCACCTCGTCAAGAGTCATGTAGGCACTGTTTAAGATCTCACACCCCGACTTCGTCTCCTTTAAAAGCTCCGGATTCACAAGGGATCCCGCATAGATCACCACGTCCGCCTCCCGAAGGAATTTCTGTCCCCGGACCGTGATCAAGTCCGGCGCTCCGCTTCCGGCTCCCACAAAATGTATCATGATGGTTTTCCTCCTGTTTTTCGAATCTTCATGACCGTCCATGCATGGTCTCTCATGTCACACTCCCGCTTGCAGTACGGGCAGTGACGGATCTTCATCGCGTCAAAGCTTGCCCCGCAGCTTTCACAGGAGACCTGATGGATCGAGTATCCCGGGTCCTGCGGGATCTGGATATTCTTTCCGACGATCATCCGGATCCTGTCGTTTTTCTCCTTCATCGAACTTCCCCTGTCATATGTATCGCAGAAGTACAGATCGATATCCACATACACATACGGGCCTTCCTGCCAGCAGTTCCCCACCGACATAGCTCCCCTGTATACAATGTCCGTGATGTTCTGGAAACTTTCCCCATCCCAGGGACCGCGGATAATAGAAAGGTCCTCTCCCGGCTCGGAAAAGATAATATTTTTTGCCAGAGCAATGACCTGGTTTGCAAAGTTTTCATAGCCAAAATCCGGCTCGTAATTCTTCATGAACCGGATCAGCCTGTTTTTGCTGCCAGAAGTGGCAAACAGAAGTCCAAGGCTCTGCATCGCCCGCCAGAAAATATACCCAAGTGTTTTTAAGGCAAACAGCATATATCCGCCGAAGGCTCCGATTACTGGATACCCGATCAGCGGGCAGATCATGGAATATAGTGTCAGAGGATCACCGGTCTTTGCCCTCTCCCATGCCAGGTATGCCAGCATGAACACCGTGAAGATGACTGCCCCTCCGCCGCACCAGGGAGTTAATGTTCTTTTGATCTCTTCCTTGGAATAGCTGAGGTCTTCAATGGAATAAAAATTCGCGACCTTCGGATACAGCTCCTGCATCAGAAATCTTGTGTGGCAGTATGGGCAGCCTTCAAACAGCGCCTTGATCTGGCTCACCGCTCCGCAGGACGGGCAGGTACATGGCTCCGTTCCGTCTACCGTCGCCTCATTCGCGAAGGTGATCGTCTGGTATAAGATCTCTTTCTTCCGGAATTTTCCGATGATCCGTCCACCCCTGGAATATGTCGTATTTCTCTGCGCCGTGCGGAATTCTGTCACATTCGTATATTTCTTTCCGACCTTCGGCGGGATCGCGCCGGCTGAGGCCAGAAGACCCCGGAGTTCTATGGATGAATCTCTGTGAAGTCCGCGTTTTTCCAACCGCTTCCGCTGTTGGCCCAGAAAATACTTTATATCCTGATTTCCGGTATCCGGGATCGGTCCGCCGGAAAGCCACTCGTTGTATTGTTTCAGGAAGCGGTTATACATCATGGATGCCTTTGTGTCATGGACGCTCCCGTAATTTTTCTGCCTGTTTTCCATAGTGTTTCCTTTAATTTCGATGAATGATCAGAGACCGTGACTTTCATGCGTTGTTCCAAAACTTATTGTTTCAGTTCTTTCAGCGCTAAGTGGAAGCTTATTGATCCAGCTCTTTCAACGCTGACCGCAGAATCGCGTCCGCGCCTTCCGTCTCTCCCAGATACTCCCCCTTTGTCCCGAAGACGATCATTCCCGTCCTCACCTCGTCCCTGGATCGATGGGTAAGGTGCCAATCGGCACGCTTTAAGAATACGTTTATCGTGTCCTCTATGATTCCCGCCTGTTTTAAGTGATCCATCGCCTCATCCGTCGTGTTGGATCTCTGGATCTTTCTAAGGAGTTCCAGGTCCTCGGTTCCGGCAGATAACGCGCAGGACAGCATCGTGTCCATGCGACCATCCGCCTCCCTGGAGTGGGTGTTCATGATCCCGTTTCCGATCTTCACGAGTTTTCCCATGTGACCGGCGATCAGGATACCTGAAAAGCCCAGTTCCGCGGCAAGGTCAATGGTCTTGCCGACGAAGTTGCTCATGGTGACGAGGGAATTCATAAATCCTTCCAGAAGTGATGGTTCTGTTCCCGTTGATAATTCTCCATAAGCCATCTGTTCTGCTTCAACAGCAGCATCCGTGTCCGCCGCGTTACTCCCTTGATGAGCATCGGTACAGAATTTACCATGTTCTACGAGATACCTCTCTAAAAATCCCGCGCCCATATTTCCAGGCACTGCGATCACCCATTTTCTGCCCTCTGCCTTTAAGACATTTAGATGGGTACGGATCGTCTCGACAAGCGCTTCCTCACTCATGGGCTCCACAATCCCGCTGGTCCCGAGAACGGAGATCCCGCCCTCGATGCCGAGAACAGGATTGAAGGTCTTCTTTGCAGCTTCCACGCCTGCAGGGATCGATATGGTGATCGATACCGGAAAAAGCTCCCCGGCTTCCTCCAAAAGGGCGTAGACGGCATCCCGGATCATCTTTCTCGGCACAGAGTTGATCGCTGCCGCGCCTACCGGCTGGTCGAGACCGGGTTTTGTGACGCGGCCAATACCGATACCGCCGTCGATTCTGATGAGATCTTCCCGGGATTCCACGTTGCGCTGAACAGGCCGTTCTGTTTCCTGCCTCTTTCCCACATTCAACTTCAAACAGTTTTCTGATCTTTCTCGAACAGACCCGGAAACAGAATTTTCCGGGCGCGGCATATGAGCTTTTTCACAAAAACTTTTATCTTTCACAAACTCCGCCCGCGCATACACCAGGATCCCGTTCGTCACATCATAATCGTCCCCTGCGTCCTTCCTGACCGCGCACTCCGCCCAGTCTGCCCCTGATGTTTTCTCTTCCAAAGGAACACACACCAGAATCCCCTTCGGGGTCATGATCTCCTCCGTCTCTTTCCAGGACCCTGTGAGCAGAAATCGCACCGCCCCCTGGGCCGCTATGGCCGCACAGGTCCCTGTGGTGTATCCGCATCTTAACTTTTTATGGTCTTTGTATACAAAGGTATCCATGTTTACCTCGTGATCTCGTTTCTGTCCGTCAGCAGCACCTCTAAAATTCCGTCCGCTGTATAGTCGGAAGCTGTCAGGGCATTCTTCACTCCGTATTCCGCAAGGACTGCCGCTGTCACCTTTCCGATGCAGACTGGTCTCACCGTCTCAAACAGAGATGCCGCTTCCGCCTCACGTCCCGCGAAGAATCCTCGGACGCCGGAGCCGCTCTCAAACGTGATATAGTCGGCAGTTTTAAGTCTCGCAAGCTCCGTCTGCTCCACCAGGATATCATAGATTGGAATATCATCAAACGCATATCCCTGTTCCGCCAGTGTCTCCGTGAGGACCTTCGAGCCCTGCTTTGCCCGCGGGATCAGAAATTTTTCTGACTCAGCACACGGACAGACATTTTCTGAACTGGAAATGCTGTAGGCTATATTGGCGGCAGCAGTTTTTGCCCCAGAAGTCTCTCCATTCTCCTTCAGGTATTTGACAAGTCCATCTGCCAGCGCCTTCGTTGTATATTCCTCCGGGATAAAGTCCGGCGTGATTCCGACGCTCTCCAGATACTCCCCTGTTCCGCGCCCAACAACCGCAAATTTTAATCCGCCAAGTTTTCTGATATCTATATGTTTCTCCCGCATCCGGTCAAAGAAGATCCGGACTGCATTCCGGCTCGTAAAAATCACCCATCTGTAACGGGAAAGGTCCGCAAACGCCTGATCCAGCCGTTCCATGGACTCCCGTACCACAAGGGATTCCCCCGCGCGGACCGTCTTCGCACCCTCATCGGACAGGCGGCTTATGATCCGTCCTCTAACGGCCTCTGTTCCGGTGACTCCCACCGTGATTCCGGTAAGCACGCCCGGCACCATGGATGTAAAGTGGAAGGCACAGACCTCACCCACAGCGATGATTCCGGGAGGCGTAAGTCCCGCTTTTCTTACAGCCTCAGGCAGATCCTTTAAGGATGCCCGGACAACGCGCATTCGGGACAGTGTTCCGTCCGTCACAACGGCTGCAGGCGTCTCCCCGTCTTTTCCGCCATCTATAAGACGTTTCACGATCTCCTCAAGGTTCGAGAGTCCCATAAGGAAGATCAGGGTTCCCGGAAGCTTCGCGTACAGGCTGTAATCCCCGGAGAGTCCCTCACCGCCTTCGTGGGAGATATGTCCCGTAAAGACATGGAAATCTCTCGCGATATTCCGGTGGGTGACAGGGATTCCAGCCGCCTCCAGTGCCCCGATGGCTGAGGTAACGCCGGGGATCACTTCATAGGGGATTCCTGCTTCTGTGAGCGCCTGGATCTCCTCTCCGCCGCGCCCGAACACAAAGGGATCTCCACCCTTTAACCGGATGACGCGCTTTCCTTCCAGTGCCTTCTCCACCAGGATCCGGTTGATCTCCGACTGCTTTTTGATGTGGTGCCCGGCCTCTTTTCCAACATAGATCCGCTCACAGTCCTCCGGCACCAGAGTCAGCAGTTCCTCGGAGCCAAGACGGTCGTAGACAAGGACCTCCGCAGCCTTTAATGTCTGCTGTCCCTTCACCGTGATGAGACCGCCGTTTCCAGGACCGGCTCCCACAAGGTATGCTTTTCCAGCAGGAATATCCCCCGCGGTTCCCTGTTTCACCAGAAGTTCCGCAAGCTTCATGGAATTCTCCGACGCTCCAGAGACCTTTGTGCGGATCACTCCGCCCTTTGTCTCCCGCATAAGGTCCATCCGGAACGTCCCGTTCTCTTCCTTCGCGTAAACGCCCACCGCCGCGGTACAGCCGGCACCTAAAAGGCGCAGTACTTTTCTTTCCGCAAACAGTGCCCGTTCTGCCTTTTTGTCATTTAATTTTTCCAGGATTTTTAAGACGTCGCTTCCCTTTTTCGTCTCCACGGCGATGATTCCCTGTCCTCCCGCTGGAATAAAGTTCTCCGTTTCAAGAAACTCAAAGGAAAATCTCGGATCCTCAAAAAGTCCCAGCCTTGAAAGTCCCGCCGCAGCCAGAATGATCCCGTCGTACTCTCCCTGATACAGCTTTTCCAGTCTCGTATCAACGTTTCCGCGGAGCAGGCGGCATTCCACATCCCCGTGCTCCATGATCTGCACCTGACGTCTCGGACTTCCCGTTCCGATGATCCTGGGACTCCGCTCCGGAGTACGACCCTTTACCGTCACAAAGACATCCCTCGGATCTTCCCGCTTTAAGACGGCACCGATACAGAGCCCGTCGCTCAGATCCATCGGCATGTCCTTCGCGCTGTGGACCGCAAGATCAATATCCCCGTTTAAAATGGACTGCTCAAACTCCTCCACAAAGGCCCCTTTTCCTCCAAAAGCAACAAGAGAGGTCTTTAAGATCTTATCGCCCTTTGTCATCAGGGGAACCAACTCACATTTTACCTCCGGGCATGCGGCCTCGATTGCCTCCGCCACCATGTTTGTCTGCACAAGCGCCAGCCTGCTCTTTCGCGTTCCGATCCGGACCGTCCGGCGTTTTATTGCTCCCATCCTTTACTGTTCCTCCCTGTCTTTTGCGATAATAAGGGAATAATATCCCGCGTCTTCCGGGATGTCGGCTGCACTTCGTATCAGCCGCTCACCCTCCATCCCGCAGTTTTCCACCATCCAGGCAGGACACTCCGTGAGAAGAAGCTCCCGCTTCACATCCGCGATCTTTTTCCCGGATTTCATCAAGATCTTTGTCCCTGAAAGCTTCAGCCCATCCTTCACCGGATAGGAGCCCGGCAGGATATGGATGGACTCCGCCTTCTCCCCCAGGGAGATCCCGAGCTTTGCCGCCGCCGCGCAGAAAGACGGGACTCCGTTAATCAGGACAGACTCGTATCCCAGAGCCAGAAGCTTTTTATGGACATAGCCATATGTGGAATAGACCGTCACATCCCCCAGTGTCAAAAACGCCACGGTCTTTCCCTGATCCATGAGGGCTGACAGGCTCTTCACCGCCGCCTCATGGCTCTCCTTCAGCACCGACTCGTTCTTCGTCATCGGGAATACCACAGGGATGATCTCCTTTTCATCGATCTCAGGGACCGCCCCCAGAGCGATCTGATACGCGGTACATGTCTCTTTTTCTTTCCCCGGAATCGCGATCACGTCCGCCTCCCGGAGCAGACGCACCGCCTTTAATGTCATGAGCTCCGGGTCCCCCGGTCCCACTCCGATCCCATAGATCATTCCCTGCATGTTCTTCTCCTTTATGTTTTATTTCTTCAATTTTGTGCAACCTTTACAGTCTTTCCGGCTGACATGCAATCTGCCTTCAATTTCTGCCACATCTCTATTCTCCGTTAAAATTCCCCTGAAAGATTTCCGGCATCGGTCCTTTTCCTCTCAGGTATGTAAGCAGATCGCTTAAAAGTTCTGCTCCTTTAGGGACTGCCTCATTAAATTCACGCTCCAGGTGGTCTGTGATGGCCTCACAGCCCGGCGTTGGCTGTTTCCTCATAAACATGCCGTGAATGACCCCATAGCTTCCTGTAAAACGCAGCAGGAAGCAGCAGAGCCTTTTCGTCCTCTCACTCGAGTTGATAAACAGACGGTTCATGGTCCGAAAACTCATGATCGCCTTTGCCACCTTGATGGGATCTTCATCGAAAAGCCTCGATGATGCCCGCACGGTCTGGGCTGTGATCTTTAAATGACAGGTGAGGTTCGAGTGCAGCGGGCGCATATGTTCCCGCTCCAAAAGTCTTCGTTCCAGTTCCGTCTCGATCTCCGCGTGGGTGATCCCGGTCCGTTTCTCCTCTGCATTCACGTAAGCGTGGACGCGGTTGTCGAGGCTGAAATGGCAGGCGACCCCCATGAGGTACGCGATCATCTCATCCCTCTCGTCCCTTGTCTCAGCCTCACGTACCAGCATCCGGCCACGTTCCATGAGCTTTGCAGCGGGTTCGCCGTGCATCCGCACGCCTTTCTGGTTCACCTTGTTTTTTCCAAGTGCTTTGTAAAAAAACAGGATATCCGGCCCGTGGACTCCTAAAAGGAAACAGTACCGTTCCTTCTTTATGATCCGTTTGACGACCGGATCGGCCTCCATATATACTTTTCTCCCGTATAGATCATGCGCAAATGCTGCCGGCATGGATCTCATCTCCTTCGTAATATGCTCTGCGTGACAAAAATCCCGGTTATTCTGTCAGTTTCCGGATCTGTCCTGCAACTGAAAAAGCTGTGACAAAATGAATCGCCACAGCTTTACAAATCCTTATTTATTTGATCTCTGTCTTTCCGCCCATATACGGTCTTAATACTTCCGGAATTCTTACAGAACCGTCTGCCTGTAAGTTGTTCTCAAGGAAAGCGATTAACATTCTCGGCGGGGCTACAACTGTGTTATTTAAGGTATGTGCGAAATATTTCTTTCCATCCGGTCCGTTTACACGGATTCTTAAACGTCTTGCCTGAGCGTCACCAAGGTTGGAGCAGCTTCCTACCTCAAAGTATTTTTTCTGTCTCGGAGACCAGGCCTCAACGTCAACAGATTTTACCTTCAGGTCAGCAAGGTCACCGGAGCAGCACTCTAAGGTACGAACCGGGATATCCATGGAACGGAACAGATCTACCGTGTTCTGCCATAACTTGTCGAACCACATCTTGGATTCTTCCGGCTTGCAGACAACGATCATCTCCTGCTTCTCGAACTGATGGATACGGTATACGCCGCGCTCCTCGATGCCGTGTGCGCCTTTCTCCTTACGGAAGCACGGAGAATAGCTTGTTAAGGTCTTCGGAAGCTCCTCTTCCGGAATGATCTGGTCGATGAATTTGCCGATCATGGAATGCTCACTTGTACCGATGAGGTAGAGATCCTCGCCCTCAATCTTGTACATCATAGCGTCCATCTCAGCGAAGCTCATAACGCCTGTGACAACGTCGCTGCGGATCATAAACGGCGGTACACAGTACGTGAATCCACGCTCGATCATGAAATCTCTCGCGTATGCGATCACTGCGGAGTGAAGTCTCGCGATATCACCCATTAAATAGTAGAAACCATTGCCGGCAACTCTTCTTGCGGAATCAAGATCGATGCCGTTAAATTTCTCCATGATCTCTGTGTGGTACGGGATCTCAAAATCCGGAACGACCGGATCACCGTACTTCTGAACTTCTACGTTCTCGCTGTCATCTTTACCGATCGGTACGGACGGGTCGATGATATTCGGGATCGTCATCATGATCTTCTTGATGCGCTCCTCGAGATCTTTTTCTTTCTCCTCCAGCTCAGCAAGGTGGTCGGAAGCTGCTGTAACCTGCTTCTTAACTTCCTCAGCTTCTTCCTTCTTGCCCTGTCCCATCAATGCGCCGATCTGCTTGGAGATCTTATTTCTGCTTGCGCGGAGGTCATCAGCCTCCTTCTTTACTTTTCTGTTCTCCTCGTCCAGTTCGATCACTTCGTCTACTAACGGAAGCTTTGCGTCCTGAAATTTATTCCGGATATTCTGCTTTACGATTTCCGGATTTTCTCTTACAAATCTTAAATCTAACATGAGCTTTTCTCCTTATTGCCGTGTAAAAACACGCTTTGGTAAAAATATATCATATTTTGCTGAGAAAAGGAAGGGTATTTCTCCTACTTTTTTATCAGTTTACCAAGAATCTTCTCAAAACAAACACCGTTCGCGTGAGGGATCTGCTCCTCATCGGAGACTTTTATGCACTCTTTTACGAATCCTGCTGCCTGGCTCACCGCCTCCGGGAGGGACTTCCCGTTTAATAACGCGCCCGCCACAACAGAGGAAAATACATCTCCGGTTCCCGGACGCTCTACACCGGAGGACCTTGTCCGGATAAATTTTGCATCGTACTGTCCCTGCTCCAGAACCACATTGGTGTAGCAGCTTCCCTCCCGCACTCCTGTGATGACAACGGACTTTGCGCCCATGAGCCGCAGCATCATCGCCATATTCAGGAGTTCTTTTCGCGTCCAGTTTTCTTCTTTATACGGTGTATCTGTGAGGATACAGCACTCCGTCACGTTTGGGAGAACAACGTCCGCCATGCAGACAAGCTCCTTCATCTGCTCGCACATCTCCGGTGTATAAGTCTCATAGGCATGTCCATGGTCTCCCATCACCGGATCCACAACAACAAACGTTTTCTCTGCCTTTAATTTCTGAACGATCTCCATGACGATCCCGATCTGGGCCTCCGACCCAAGAAATCCCGTTGCGATCGCGTCAAAGGAAAGTCCAAGTTCTTTCCATTTGTCCGTATATGTGGTCATTTTTTCCGTATAGTCATCGAAAAAGTAAACCGGAAATTCCGTATGGTTTGAAAGGATCGCCGTCGGTATCGGACAGCACTGATGACCCATCGCGGATAAAACAGGAATAGCCACTGTTAATGAACAGCGGCCATAACCTGAAAGATCATTGATCACAGCAATTTTCTTCTGCATAAATTTATCTTCCAATCTTTTTAATTAAGCTCTCTCCGCAGTGATAAAACCTGCCTTTTTTAACGCCGGACGAAGCGCCGCATAAAGAACGACTGCAATCACGGAGTTGATCACCGCGTTGATGATCGTGGTGTAGGTTGTGATCGCTAACAGCGCTTTGATCGCGGATGCTGCCTTATCAGCATTCGGGAATAATAAGGTATACCATACATACTTTAATGCCGGCTCAAAGAAGCAGTTGAAACCGAGACCGCAGACAGCCGCGATCGCGGACCAGCGGATCACATAGGCGTGGTCATGCTCATCGGAAAGCTTTGCGATCTTATGTGCAACAAAACCGGCGATAAGACCGATCACAAGCTTCGTGATAAAGGTTCTCGGTGCGGATGCCGCATAGCCGCCGACAATATCAGCGATGGATAAGCCGACAGCTCCGGAAAGTCCACCGTAAACGCCGCCAAGAAGATATGCGGAAAGCACAACAAATGCGTTTCCGATATGGATCTTCGTTCCGCTGGCTGAGATTGCCGGGAACACGGCATATCCGATATAGCAGAGTGCCGCCATCAGGCCAGCCTGCGCAATTTTCATTAACTGTCCATTCTTTTCTCTCATAAGTAAGATCTCCCCTCATGTGTTACTGACAGTTGGAGCTTTTCATGACGCATCAGAAAGTATCTGACTCATCATCAAGAAATTGCCTCCTCTGTCTTGTCATCCATGGTAACACGCATGTGGATTGCATGAAATGTCCAGTTTTGTTTTTTTTATACAGTCCAGTTAGTTTTCTTGCCGTGGAATTGCAGACTGTACCGTATTTTAGCCCTCTTTTTGCTTTTTCACGTTAACATTTTCCTACAGCGTCCCCTTTAATCTCTCGACTCCACGCAGATTAAAATTCCTTCCCGGAACGAGATCTTTGCCCGTTCCCCCGGAACCTCATTGCTGACGCAGAGGCTCGGGTTCTCTAAAATCGAGATATCCTTATTATGCAGCGGATACTTAAATCCATCCAGCGTGATTCCAAGAACCTTCTCCGTCAGTGGAAGAAAAGAAACATATTTTCCGTAGATATGATCCTTCAAAAAGACGGAATGTTCCCTATCACCCGGCGTCAGAAGGAATATTCTGTTCTTCGCATCATAGATCTCCATAAAAAGTCCGGCGTTCTTCGCCGCCCGCATCAGGTGGATATTGGAAAGCTCATGATCCAGTCTCCCCCCGGTGGCTCCCAGCACATGGGCGGTATGAAAACCGGCACGGAGCGCCGAGCGGACCGCAAGATCCGTGTCAGTTTCGTCCTTTTCCGGCTTGTGGACATCCGTCGCCCAGCCCTCTTTCTTTCGGAGTTCTTCCATCCGCTCCAGTCCAAAGGTATCGAAATCTCCCACCGCAAGGTCCGGCACGAGCCCCAGGTCCTCGCAGACGGCGAGACCCGCGTCCACAGCGACCACATAGGGATACTTCCGTTCTTTCACGAATTCCGACGCAAAATTCCTGTCCGTCGGTCCACCCGATATGATCAGGCAGGTATCTGCCATTTCTCTTTCATCTGAACTCATATTGGTTTTTCATCCTCTGCTATGGAATACTAGCTACATGTTCTTTACATTTCCAGATAATAGGTAGGGATTATATGGCTGTTGTTCAACTATATAATGTAACTTTTGTGAGCCTTTCAAGCTAGCATGTATTCTCACAAATATCATTCATTCTAACTATAATAATATATCAAAAATAATGTCCATCCCACAACAATTTATGTCCATCATTTCCCCCTATCCAATAAAGGCGGTAGATATTATGACCAACATACTTATTGTATTCTTAAGTATTGCTTTTCATCACAATACGTTTCCATTCCTACCACAATCTCCGAAATAAACTGTATAACTGTATCTTTGATAGTTTCCAAATCTGAAATAGTCAAATCCCGTGCACACACACTAAAGCTTTCATCTCCATGTGCTAAAGAATTACGCTTTTTCTTAACTTTCTCCAAAACTAAACTATCATCCGATACACAGTAACGAATTCTATGTTTATCACAGATAGCCTTA
Source organism: Clostridium sp. MCC328 (assembly GCF_018785465.1). Lineage (NCBI taxonomy): Bacteria > Bacillati > Bacillota > Clostridia > Eubacteriales > Clostridiaceae > Clostridium > Clostridium sp. MCC328. Next base: position 89,034 of record NZ_WQPW01000037.1, on the reverse strand, counting down.
ATTTGCTTCGCGTTAAGATTGCCATTAATTCCCATCATACTTTTAGAAAGAACTAATGGCGTATTTTGCGTAATATCAAGCACAACCTTGTGAACACGATTTGTGTATGTCGATAAACCTGACTCTGCCTTGTACACTTCTTTAATCTTATAATCTCTCCAAATGTTTTGAATCTCATCAATAACATTAGCATAGGAGCATTCATCAGATTTTAGTTGGTCATATATTTCTAGCATTCCTGTCGTAAAGGTTGCTTCAACAAGATTATAGAGCATCAACAAAAAATTAGACTTCATAATACGAAAAAAGCGCTGATTGTCAACCGTTTGCAGAACGTTAGTATTGTTATCAAAATCTACCATAACCGAATAATAGAATTCTATTTCACTTTTTCTGTCATCAAGAACATCATGTATCGCAATCATTTACTTTCGCCCCAATAAGTTTATCCCTAACATATTCAACTCGTGCAACAAGTTTTCCCTCATTGTTACTAGCATCAGATGTTGTCAATACTTTAAAATCATTCGAATTAAGCCAATCAACATTTTCCACCTCTAAATCCGGGTATTCACGTAATGCTAAAGCTACTCCCACAGAAATCGCCTCAAAACGTACCCTCGGTGTAGTTGTGGCATTTTGAGTTTTAGCGAATCCAAATTGAAAATGTTTCTTAACAAAATTAAGCATTCCTTCAAAATCAACTTCATATTGTTGCTCATCAAAACTGTCTATATTTTTCGCTAAAAAATCATTTAAAAATGGATTAACTTCATGTCCGAAATGCTTGTAATCATTTAAGTAAGCAAAAAATCTAAGCACAAGTTCAAATCTTTCTTGACGCACAGCTTTACTCTTTGAAATTGGACAAAGCGAAATAAACAATTCGTTTTTACAACATTTTTCAATATAGTCTGTTAACTTTCCTGGATATGAACCTCTACGCACTTCAGAATCGGATGCTTTAACACCAGATGTATTAATACGATTGAAGAGATCCTGGCGAATATCTGTTGTAGTTTTTTCATCCAACACAACTACTCTAAAAGTTCTATTAAGAAATTTTCTTCGCGTAGCCGTAGATAAATCATCAAAGCTGAATCCATCCAATTCAGTAAGCTTTGCAAGCTTATTAAGTTTCATTTTGTATTTAACAAATTCACGCAAGGTTTGCATTCTTTGTGCACCATCTATAATTTCAAGACGTCCATCTTCACACCCTGCAAAAAACATAAACGGAATCGGTAAGCCAAGTAATACCGACTCTATAAATAAAGAACGGTTGTTAGCTTTCCAGACAAACTGGCGCTGATAATCCGGAATATAAAAATCTCCCTTTTCAAACTTGTCTAATAACAATTCAAGGGTATAATCTTTCGTATCATATTCTACTTGACGTTGTAAGTCCTTTAGTTGACGTTCCGCCGCCTCAATTCGCTCAGGCGTTACTTTTTTCTTTGCCATCATTATACCTCCGGATATGTTCTAAAATACTTAACCCTATTACTTCTCCTAGACGAACAGGAACTGCATTCCCTATTTGTAGACCTAATTTATGTTTGTTAAGAATATCCGTCGAGCTAATAAATTTATAATCTCTAGGAAATGATTGAAGAATGGCTCCTTCCCGAAGAGATAACGCTCGATCCTGACTAGGATGACCAAAGCGACCATTTCCATAACCATAAAATTGCGTTGTAATAGTAGGTGATGGTGCATCCCATAACATCCGTCCATAAACAGATGGGTATGTTTTTCCAGAACTCTTTTTATGACATTTTAATTGAAGTTCTTTATCCCAATCGCGCCATGTCCCGCCTGGCACAGACTGTCGAATACGTTTCAGATTTTTTTCTGACAAAGCTGTTGCTGAATGCATTAAATCATCAGGATCAGTCGATCCAGCAATTAATGGTGGTAAATTTCCAATAGCATCTTTTACTGTAACATAATTGCTATGCGAATGTGTGGCTGGAAGTAGGCTAATTTCATCTAACGACGATGCCAACAACACCAACCGTTTTCTGCTCTGGGGGATACCATAGTCTGGACAGTATACTATTTTATGGAAAATATGGTATCCATGGTCTTTTAGTCCATTTTCAAAATCGCTAAAAACCGCTGTTTTTTCAAGTTCAGGAACATTCTCCATCGCAATTATTTCAGGATGTATCGCTTGTGCAAGTCCTCCAAACGAGTATAACAAACGCCATTTTTCATCTTTATATCCAGCTTTGCGATATCTTTGGGTATATTTAGAAAATGGTTGGCATGGCGCACAACCAGCTAAAATATGTATATCAAGATTATCAGGATATAATGCACTTAGTTCTTCAGGTGTTACAGTCGTTATGTCACGCTGAATAAACTTTGCGTTATTATTTTTTTCATATGCATATTGGCAACTTGGCTCAAAATCAAGTCCCGCAACAACATTAATCCCTGCTTGTTCAAGCCCTTTGGTTAGTCCACCAACACCACAAAATAAATCTATAGCAGCATAGGGCATGCTATTAACCTCCTTGTTAAGCTCTCCCAAACTGCTATAAGTTTGTTTTCGAAAGCCGTTTATTATTTAGTATCATTTAGGATTCTCTCAATGGCATACTACATTTCTAGTTTACACTCCCATATTCGTTGTATAAATCATCCAGTCGGTTAGGAGATCTGCTTTTCTCTATGGGTGTGTTTAATACTGCGTTCGCATTTATTCAATTATCTAATCGTACATACGAGAGACCTACATTCATATCATGAACATTCGGTAGCAAATACAGACTATTTTTCGAAAATACACAGTTGAACTCATCTTACAGTATAATTCCACTATCAACCTCTATTGCATTTTTTATATTAAAAATGTTAGTTACAATCCTTTATTTCGCCTCAAATTCTATTCGTAGGCTAGGATCGGTTTCAGTACGCAGCACAATATCATTGTATCTGCTGATGATGTCTGACAGTGTAGCATTACGTTTTGTCTCATCAAACAGACTATGCTCATATACATTCGCTGAGAGAAATTGTTGAATATCCCAAACCTCAACACGTCCAGCAAGTCCAGCATCTTCAGCTAAGTTGAGTGCAGTGTGTACTCGATCATAAATTGTAATAATTACTGGGTATGTTCCATTGCGTAAGTTAGCTTTGCATTTTTCAATTAATAGCGCACCTGGCATGGTAGTACAATGAATGATCATGTTATTTATAACAAAATCACCATTACGATCCGTAGGAGCATCAGCAACTGAGGCTCCATGAATTTCAAATGAATTATGAGGCATAATCATGCACAATTTAGCAGCAACAAGATGTTGTAAAACTATCCCTAAATACTGCGTTCCAGGATTTTGCTTTTGGCGTTTTTTTGCCTGCTCAAAAAGTTCATTCAAATTTGCACCAATTGTCTTAGATGTATCTGCAGTAAGAACAAAAGGTTGATTTCTAAAATATTCGCGAACTTGCTCTGCCCAAAAGTCTTCTACTACTATTAAATCGAAACTTTCTTCGGTGTTCCACACGTTCAAAAACTCAACATACTTTATCATCAATCCCATACTGCCACGGCTAGTACGTCCACCTTCGGCAGAAAGCTGCTGGGTAATACCATGTTCCTTCAAAATTTTTTTTAAATTTCCTCCACCCAGTCCGATAACTTGCCCCTTTCCGCTAGTCTGAAGATCATTCGGATTGAGTGGGAAAGTTTTATTCCGTACCAATCGAGTAACTTGAATTACAAGTGAAAGTGGTCCCTTTGTATAAATATTGTTCTCAGCTTGAAAAACTTTCAAGCGAGCTTCTGAATTATCCATTATAAATCGCCTCCGCAATTTTCGTTAAAAACCGTTCGCCTATAAATTGAGCTACTGGCATTGCTACAGCATCACCCATCGCTTTATATCCATCATTATAGCTTCCAGGCAACTTGAATGTATCCGGTGCTCCCATCAATCTTGCGGCTTCTCGTACTGTTAAAAGTCTTGCATGAGTTGCCCCAGCTTCCTTAATAACTAAATACTGTTTACTGCTACCGCCTTCTGGCGTCCTTAAACATCCAGCAATGCCATCACAACGTAGTTCTAACCGCTGCTCTCCATGTCTTGTTCGGCGATAACCTGTAGCATAAACTGTTTCATGAGTGTTAAGCTTTTCCTTATGTCGCTCCGGTACAAGCCTCAAAATATCGTCTTTATCAAATGGGACATTTTTCTCAACAATATCTTTTATTGTTTGACGGCAATGGGGCGGCTTATCCGTATTCCACCAAATCCAATCAGGTAACTGCCTGCCCAACTCAGTAGCCGCTTTATTATGAAGCCAACATGGACCGAGACCAATCAACGAATTCGGTATTACACAGTCATTTTTTACTGCTATTATAAACACTCTAGGTCGAGATTGTGGAACAAAATGTGAAGCATTAATTACAATTGCTCCACATCTATAATTGCGCTCTACTAAAGAATAATGAAGTACCTTATAATTTTCTCCATTATTCGTAGATAACAACCCCGTAACATTTTCTAGTACAAGTATTTTAGGTTTCTCAACCATTTCATCTAAAACGCGAAGCCATTCCCACACAAGTCCACTGCGTGAGGCATGAATTCCACCTAAAGGACCCGCTAACGACAAGTCCTGACATGGAAAGCTTGCCCAAGACATATTGGCATAGGGGAGCTCTGCACCATGTATATTTCTAATATCATTAAGCAAGAAATGTTCTTTTCCAAAATTGGCAATATACACGGCCGCTTTTTGCACGCTAATGTCATTAGCCCAAATAGGAGCAAACATACCTTTCAATCCGTATCCTACAAGACCGCTCCCTGCAAAAAATTCATGCATTGTCCAAGGAGCATCAGAAAGATCAACGTACTTTCGAGCCATCATTCTGCTCTCCTTTCGTTGGAATACTCAATATCTATCTGTTTTTATATTCCGCACAATAATTTTAATAAAGCCTAAACACATAATTCTGAGAGTACAACTCTTTATGTACACAATCTATATGTTGCATTATAATATATCAACTTATTATATCATTAAAAAATTATCTACTCTATTTACTTTCATTTTTAATAACCTGGAACGCAGAAATTACTGGTCTCGAAAACGAAATTTCCCTTCGTCCCTCTGCTATAAGCATATTCTTTCTATTTGATACCAAACTCATCAAAGATCTTCAGGAACTCCTTCGTATTCGCTGCCGCATCGTTCTTAAACACCGCGGAACCCGCAACGATCACGTTCGCGCCTGCATCGAGAACCTCTCTGACATTTGCCGCATTCACGCCGCCGTCCACCTCGATATCTGTGCTGAGTCCGGCCTCATTCAACATGCCACGGAGCTTTTTGATCTTCTCTAAGGTATACGGGATAAACTTCTGTCCTCCGAATCCCGGATTTACGGACATGATCAGAAACATATCTGCCTCTTTTAAGATGCAGGAAAGTGTCTCCACCGGAGTTGCCGGGTTTAACGCGACAGCTGCTCTGGCACCGGTCTCCTTGATCTGGTTGATGGTGCGATCCAGATGGAGACAGGCTTCCTGATGGACACAGATGATATCCGCGCCGGCCTTTCTGACATCATTTACATATCTTCCCGGCTCCTCCACCATCATATGGACATCAAACACTCGGTCTGTTGTCTTTCTGAGGGATGAGATCACCGGCATACCGAAGGAAATGCTCGGGACAAACGCTCCGTCCATCACATCGAGATGGATGTACTGCGCTCCCGCGTCAGAAACTGTCTTTACATCTTCACCAAGTTTTGAAAAGTCTGCTGAAAGAATCGATGGCGCTAACATATACATGATCTTAATATCTCCTTTTACTCTTCAGTTCTTCATAGATCAACCGGTAGTTTTCATACCGGGAATCCGCGATCTTTCCTGCTTTTACGGCCTCCTTGACGCCGCACTCCCGTTCTCCCACATGGACACAGCCCAAAAACCGGCATTCCGGCTCGTAGGTTTCAAATTCCGGAAAGAAATCCTTTAACTCTTCCGGCTTCATATTGTCGACAAAGATGGAGCTGAAGCCCGGCGTGTCCATCACGAAGGTCTCCTTCTCAACGAAGAACAGCTCCGAATGTCTTGTGGTATGGCGTCCCCTGCGGATCTTCTCGCTGACAGCCCCCGTCTCCATCTCCGCCTCCGGCTGGATCCGGTTCGTCAGAGATGATTTCCCGACACCGGACGGCCCGGCAAGTGCCGTTGTCTTTCCCCTTAAGAGGTCATGGATCGCCTCGATCCCTTCCCCCGCCAGGGCACAGGACAGATGGACTTCATATCCGGCGTCCCGATAGATTCCCGCAAGCCGTTCTGCCTCACCCTCTTTTCCGAGGTCTGTCTTATTAAAGCAGATCACCACCGGAACATTCTGGGCTTCCATCGTGACCAGAAAGCGGTCCAGAAGGTTCAAATTCGGTTCCGGGTCAGCAACGGCAAACACGATCATTGCCTGATCGATGTTCGCCACCGCCGGACGGATCAGGGAATTCTCCCTCGGAAGGATCTCCACGATATTTCCGAGGCTCTCCTCCTCAGAAAGCACGTCGAACTCCACATTGTCGCCCACAAGGGGCTTGATCTTCCGATTCCGGAATACGCCCTTTGCCTTACACTCGTATACTTTGGAAACGCCGTCATGCACGTAATAGAATCCGGCAATTCCCTTTATGATCTTTCCAGTCAACCGTCAACCTCCGTAAATGTCACATTGTAGGATGTCAGTACCACGTTGTTCGTGAGATCCACGATCTCCACCTCACCGGTCTGCACGCCGTCCGCGCCGCGAATCCTGTCTAACTTGATATTCAGGGTTGTGTCCGCGCTGTAAGACTTCGGCTCCGCAAGCTTCGTGTAGGTCACTTTGCCGTTCACCGTCTGTTTTAACCGGATCAGAATCTGGATCTCGGAGGACGCTGCCCCCGGTCCATAGGAGACCTGAAGCGGGTAGCTTGCATCCAGAGACGCAATAAACTGTTTTTTCGGAGCTTCCGGCCCAAGACTCAGGGTGTAATCCACGGTGTCTCCGGGTGCTACCTGAGTTCCTGCCTCAACGCCCTGGCTGATGACGTGACCGGCCGAGATCGTACTGTCGTACTCCTTTGAGACCTCTCCGGTCACAAGACCTGCCGCGGAAAGAAGCGCTGCCGCCTCTGCGTCCGTCTTTCCATAAAGATTCGGTACAGGAACGAATTCCTCCTCCGGTCCCGTACTCACATATAAAGTTACGGTACTTCCGAGGGCCACTTTTTCTTCCGGTTCATAGCGGATGATCGTTCCGGAAGTCACCTCCTCGCTGGCTTCCTCCCGAACATCTGCTTTTAAATTCTTTCCCTCCAACAGGCGGACCGCCGTTTCCAGTGTCATTCCGGAAAGGCCAAGTTCTGAGAGATCAACCTTATCAGAACCCGCGCTGATGACAACAGTTACCTTGGAGAAACGCGGAATCACGGTATCGGGCTCTTCCTTCTGTGAGATGACTATGCCTTTTTCCACTTCATCCGAGTTTTTCTGCTCTACCTGCATGGTGAGATCGAGTCCCTGTAAGATCTTCTCGGCTTCCTCCTCGGAGTGGCCCACAAGCTTCGGCATATAGACTTCCTTCTGGCTGATAACAGTCTCCGATGCCGCAGTTGTCTTCGCTTCTTCCGTCATAGCTTCCTCAGAAACGGTTTTTGTCGGATCCTCCGGAGTGCTGCTTCTGAACAGACCGCCAAGCTTCAGGACAAACACGATCACAACCGCGACAATGACGATGGCTGCCGCCACGCCCAGGCCTGTCAGGATCTTTTCCAGTCCTGTGGCTTCATCATCCACTTTATTCTTTTTCGGTTCCTTCTTCGCGTTGTCCGTCTGATCATACCGCTTTTCCAGATCCCGCCGTTCCCTGCGCTCACGGATCTCTTTTACCGGCTTTGACTCCCGGATCCGTTCCCCACTTCTCGTCTTGATCAGATTCAGTTCTTTTGGGCTGATGACGATGGTATCGGAGCTGTGGTCTTCCTCTTTAACGGCGCCGATAGCCGGGTCATCATCATTTAAGAGTGCTCTTCTCAGGTCACTGATCACGGCCGCCGCGTTCGGGTATCGGCGCTCCGGTCTCTTTTCCGTACATTTTAAGATGATCCTCGCAAGACTCGGGGACACATCCGGATTCAACGTTCTGGGATCCGGCATCGGTTCTTCCAGATGTGCCAGCGCGACCGTCACCGTGTTGTCCCCCTCAAACGGAACATGGCCGGTGACCATCTCAAACATGGTGATACCTAAGGAATAGAGATCGCTCCGCTCATCGCTGTATCCGCCTCTCGCCTGTTCGGGGGAGATATAGTGGACAGATCCCACAACTGTTGCCGCATTCATGGTCTGGGAAGACACGGCTCTCGCGATCCCGAAGTCCGCCACCTTCACCTTTCCGTCCATGGAGATCAGCATATTCTGGGGCTTGATATCCCGGTGAATGATATGCTGTTCATGGGCTGCTTCAATTCCGGACGCTACCTGGATCGCGATCCCGATGGCTTCCTTTACATCCAGATGACCTTTTTTCGTGATATAGCTCTTTAAGGTGATTCCCTCTACGAGCTCCATAACGATAAAGTGGATATCTCCCTCATCCACGACATCATATATATTGACAATATTCGGGTGTGAAAGTCCGGCCGCTGCCTGAGCTTCCATCTTAAATTTACTGACAAAGGTCGCGTCGGAAGTAAACTCCGATTTCAGTACCTTGATCGCGACCAGACGGTTTAATTTATGGCATTTTGCTTTATAGACCTCTGACATTCCGCCGGAACCTATCTTTTCCAGAATCTCATATCGGTCCTGCAGCATCGTTCCAGGGTATAAAATCATAGCTTCACCTCACTTATCTGAGGTTCTACAAGGACAATCGCAATGTTGTCCTTTCCTCCGTTCCGGTTTGCCTCATCAACCAGCGCTTCCGTCTTCTCCTTCAGCGTGTCCGTTGTCTTTAAGACCCGGCTGATCTCGGCATCATCCACCATGTTCGTCAAGCCGTCAGAGCAGAGCAGGACACAGTCACACTCGAGAAGCGGCACTTCAAAGAAATCCGCTTCCACCCGGTTCCCGATTCCCATGGCGCGGGTAATGATGTTCTTCTGACTCCGGTAGGATTCGCTGTCCCGCTCCATTTTTCCTCTCGCGACCATCTCTTCCACAAGGGAATGATCTCTCGTGATCTGCGCCAGACTGTCCCGCAGAAGATAAAGTCTGCTGTCTCCCACATTTGCCACGTACATCATATCGTCCTCGATCGTAGCGGCAACCAGAGTGGACCCCATCCCTTCCCGGTCCGGGTTTCCCTGAGCCTCCTCAAAAAGCCCCTGATTCGTCTTCTCCAGAGCTTTTCTGAGGATCATCACAGGACTGGCCGGATCAGAATTTTCAATATATTCTTTCATATGTTCCACGACATACCGGGATGCGAAATCCCCTGCCTTATGTCCGCCCATTCCGTCTGCCACGATGAACAGGTTCGGAAGCGGTCCCACCGGCTGATCCGCTGCAAACAGGAAATCCTGATTGGATCTTCTCACAAGACCGGTGTCTGTCTTCGCGTAAGAGATCATGACAGTTCCTCCTCACTCAGGTAGCTCTTTCTAAGCTGTCCGCAGGCACCGCCGATATCGCGGCCCATCTCCCTGCGGATCGTAACATTGATCCCGTGTTTTTCAAGATAACCCCTGAACGCATCAATGGCATCCCGATTGGACTGTTTGAAGTCACGTTCCTTGATTGGGTTTACCGGGATCAGGTTCACATGTCCCTGCATATCCTTTAAAAGTGCAGTCAGACGCTTTGCCTCATCAAGGTTATCGTTGACGCCCTGTACCAGACTGTACTCAAAGGTCAGGCGTCTTCCTGTCTTTTTATAATATTCCTTACATGCCGGAAGCACCTCCGATAAGGAGTAGCTGTTGGCGATGGGCATCAGAGTCTTTCTCGTCTCATCATCCGGCGCATGAAGGGAGAGTGCCAGAGTAATGGAAAGACCTTCCTCCGCAAGCTTTAAGATCTTTGGTACGATCCCGCAGGTGGATACTGTGATGTTTCTCTGGCTGATATTCAGACCGTTTTCATCGGAAAGGAGCCTGATAAACCGGATCAGGTTGTCGTAGTTATCCATCGGCTCACCACTTCCCATGACCACCACGTTGGAGACACGCTCTCCCATGGATCTCTGGATCCGGTATATCTGATCCAGCATCTCCGAAGGACGTAAATTTCTTGTGAGTCCGTCCAGAGTGGACGCACAGAACCGGCAGCCCATGCGGCAGCCAACCTGAGAGGAAATACACACAGAATTCCCGTGGTGGTATTTCATCAGGACGCTCTCGATCACGTTTCCGTCATCGAGACCGAACAGATACTTTCTTGTCCCGTCGATTCCCGATTCCAGCATTTTCACGGTCTTAAGGGACGTGTATGTACTGTATTCCGAAAGCTTTTCCCTAAGTGCCTTCGGGAGGTTCGTGCATTCGTCTAAAGACTCGGCTAATTTTACATGCATCCACTGGTATAACTGTTTTGCCCGGAACGGTTTTTCACCAATCTCCTTCACGAACTCTGTCAGTTCCTCCAGTGTCATTGATTTCAGGTCTTTCTTTTCCATTCTCGATTCTCCAAAAGCCCCGGTTCTGTCATGTTTCCACATAAATCCGTTTTTAACGGATCCGCAGGCAGTCATGTCCGCGGATTCAGAACCTGCGCAGTATTATTTCTTCTTTTTGAACACAGAGATAAAGAAGCCGTCGCAGGGATGGAGTCCCGGAAGAAGCTGGATCCTGTTCTCCCTGCAGGAACTCTTAAGAGCCTCCGGCAGGAGATCCGCGATCCTCTTCTTTTCAAACGGCAGATGCTTCTCGATCCAGTCCGCGTTCTCATTATTCTCTTCCTCTGTGATCGTACAGGTACTGTAAACAAGCGTTCCGCCAGGTTTTACATACTGGTTCACCACAGAAAGGATCTCTCTCTGCAGCTTCGCGAGATTTTTGATTTCATCTCTCGTCATCCGCTCTTTGATATCCGGCTTCTTTCCGATAATTCCAAGACCGGAACATGGGAGATCCGCCAGAACCACATCTGCCTGCTCCACCATAGACGGATCCAGAACTGTTGCGTCCCAGACGTTCGTGCGAATGTTCCGGAAGCCGCAGCGCATGATATTCTCCTCAATAAGATCCGTCTTTCTCCCGCTCACATCTCTCGCTTCCACCATGCCGGTACCTTTTAAAAGATCTGCCGCATGCATGGCCTTTCCTCCCGGAGCGCCGCACACGTCAAGAACGAAATCTCCCGGGGCAATGGATGCCGTCTGTGCCGCAAGGGAGGAACTTGGATCCTGAACTGTGATCTTTCCCTCCGAGAACGCGCGCACCCGGTCTAAGTAATCGAAACCACGGATCGAAGCGATCCCCGGAAATATCCCGGACTCCTCCACCGTAATGCCCTGATCTCTCAACTCTCCGATCGTTTTCTCCGCCGGGGAAATGCTCTCGTTAAAGCGCACCGTAAGGGGGCGTTCCTCTAAAAATGACGCGGCAATGGCTTCAGAAGTCTCTTTTCCATACATTTCCTCCCACATGGATAACATCCACCGGGGGATCGAATAGCGCTCCGAAGCGTCCTTCCAGACGAGTTTCCCTTTTTCTCTGGAGACCGTCCGCAGGACACCGTTCACAAAGCCGGAAAGCCTCTGGAATTTTCGTTTCTTTGCGAGCTTTACCGCCTCATTGCAGACTGCAGAATCCGGCACACGCTCCATATACAGAATCTGGTAGACCGACATTCTGAGGATCTCCCGGATCACCGGTTTCATTTTCGCGGTCTTCACCTTCGAAAAACGGTCAAGCACCGCATCGATCTGGATCCGGTACTCCAGAGTTCCCTCCACGCATCTTGTGATAAACGCGCGGTCCTGACGCTCCAGAAACAGGTACTTTTCCAGTGACTGTTTTAAAACAATATGGCTCAAATTATGGTTTTCAAGGACTTCCAGAAGGACGTCAAGGACGACCTCCCGGATATTTGTCGTATTATCTGTCACGTCTGTTTCTTCCTCCAAAGAGAATTATGAGACGGAGAAGCTGCAGGATCGAAGTCGCTGCTGCCGCCACATAGGTCAGTGCCGCCGCGTTCAGTACTTTTCTCGTCCCGTTTACTTCCTCTCCTGCGAGAATGCCCTGAGCATCCAGAAGTCTTACTGCACGGGCAGACGCATTATACTCTACCGGAAGTGTCACAAGCTGGAACAGCACCGCCAGAGAGAACATTAAGATTCCGATCTCCACTAACGGAGAACCAAGTCCGCCGAACACAAGTCCCAAAAGGATCAGCGGCCAGGAAAGTCTCGATCCGAAGTTTGCCACAGGAACGAGAGCGCTTCTGAACCGTAACGGTGCATATCCCTCATTGTCCTGCATCGCGTGGCCACATTCGTGGGCAGCAACACCGATAGCCGCAACGGAAGTCGCTCCGTATACGGACTGGGACAGGTTTACGGTCTTCGTCCGCGGATCATAGTGGTCGGTAAGTTCACCGGCGATCTGCTGGACCGTCACATCGTAAATTCCCTGCGCATTTAAAAGGCGTCTCGCCGCCTCTGCCCCTGTCATGCCAGTCATGCTGCGGACTCTGGAATATCTCGAGAACGTGGAATTTACACGTCCCTGAGCCCAGAGAGAAAGGGCAACTCCGATCAATACAAGGATGATCGTCGGATCAAGGCCATAACCATAACCGTAACCATACATTCCGTACATAAAACATCTCTCCTTTCGATCTCGTTTCTGTCGTCCCGGCAGCCGGCTTTTCAGCCGGAATTTTCAGGACCGCCCGCGGCATCACCCGCGAAGCTTACCCGCAGAAACTTCCGTCTTCCATCTGGAAACCGCGCAGGAAGGAAGCTGTATCCATCCGCTTCTTTCCCTCAAGCTGAAGTTCCTTTACATCAAGGACACCCTCTCCGGTCTCCAAAAAAAGCCGGTCCTTTGTCACATGAATCTTTCCCGGAGTTCTTTCTCCCGGAAGATCCGTAACCTCTGCTGACCAGATTTTCATCGTCTTTCCGGCATATAATGTATATGCGCTTGGCCACGGATTTAAACCGCGGACAAGACGCTCAATGGACACCGCGTCCTTCGTCCAGTCGATATGTCCCATTTCTTTCGTGAGCATCTTCGCGTAGGAAGTACCGGACTCTCCCTGTGGAGTTCTCGTGATCGTTCCGTTTTCCAGTCCCTTTAAAGTGGATAAGATCATGGATCCACCGAGGGCAGAGAGCTTGTCAAACAGGCTTCCGCCAGTCTCTTTCTCATCTAACGGGATCGCTTTCTGTTCCAGCATATCGCCGGTATCCAGCCCCACATCCATCATCATGGTCGTCACTCCGCTCTCCTTCTCACCGTCAATGACCGCCCACTGGATCGGGGCAGCCCCGCGGTATTTCGGAAGCAGGGACGCGTGTACATTCACGCAGCCGTATTTCGGAAGATCCAGAATGGACTTCGGGAGGATCTGGCCAAATGCGACGACAACGATGGCATCCAGTGCCATCGTTTTTAAAAGCTCCACAAATTCCGGATCCCGCACCTTTACCGGCTGGTATACCGGGATTTCATACTCGATCGCTTTTTCCTTTACAGGAGTCATAAGGACGGCTTTTCCGCGCCCCTTCGGCTTATCCGGCTGTGTCACCACAGCCACAACTTCATGTCCGCCCTCAATGAGAGCAGTCAGCGTCGGAACCGCAAAGTCCGGCGTTCCCATAAAAACAATACGCATACTATTCCTCATCCTCTCCGGCTGTATCCTGAAGTTCGCCCTCTACGAGATCGACGTAAAGTTTTCCATCCAGATGGTCGCACTCGTGGAGAATGCATCTCGCGAGAAGTCCGTCTGCCTCGATCACATACTCTTCCATATTCTCATTGAGAGCTTTTGCCTTTACATGATCCGCGCGGGTCACCTGTCCGCATTTTCCCGGAACACTTAAGCAGCCTTCCTGACCGGTCTGACTTCCGCTCGTCTCGAGGATCTCCGGATTGATCAGCACATACTGGTTTCCGTCCTCCACATCGATAACCACGACGCGCTTGCGGACACCCACCTGCGGTGCGGCAAGGCCGACGCCGTTATTCTCATACATTGTCTCAAACATATCTTCGATGAGCTCAAGGGTCCTCTCATTCATTTCCTTTACCGGCTTACACTCTTTTGTAAGGATCTCATCTCCGATGGTTCTGATCTGTCTGATTGCCATTTTATCTTATTTCCTCTCAATTTTTTATCGAAAACTACTAAGTCAGATCGTACTGGACGAACACATTCCGGAAAAGATCCGGGATGTTCTCCCGCTTCCGGGCGCAATTTCTGACTTTTAATAGTATATCATAACTTTCATGTTTCATATATAAAATTTTTCTGTAATTATCATTAAGTTTGTAGGGGGAATCCTCCACCGGACCGATGACCTTCAGTCCATCCAGTGCATATTCCCTCAGAATGACCCGTTTCATATCCTCTGACGCACGGATCACATCCGCCTCCCTCTTTGAGGAAAGTCCGATGGTCAAAAGTCTTACAAGGGGCGGATATCCCATCATCTTCCGGTACAGAAGCTCCTGCCGGTAAAACTGCAGATAGTCCTGCTCTGCCGCGGAGGATACCGCATAATGGTCCGGCGCATATGTCTGGATCACCACATCTCCCTGAAGCTCCCCGCGCCCGGCCCGCCCGGATGCCTGAGTCAGGAGCTCAAAGGTACGCTCTGCGCTCTTATAGTCCGGTGCATAGAGGGAGAGATCCGCTGCCATGACACCCACAAGGGTCACATTCGCGAAGTCATGACCCTTTACGATCATCTGGGTCCCAATGAGAATATCCGCCCCGCCCTCTGCGAAGGTGGCGAGGATCTCTTCATGAGCTCCTTTTTTTGCCGTGGTGTCCGCATCCATCCTTAAGATCCGGGCCTTTGGAAATTCCCTCTTTGTAAATTCTTCCAGTTTCTGGGTCCCCGTCCCAAAGGGCGCGATAAACGGGGAACCGCAGGCCGGACATCGATCCGGCAGCGGCCGTTCAAATCCGCAGTAGTGGCATTTTAACCGTCCGTTTTTGTGGTATGTAAGACTCACATCACAGTGTGGGCATTTCATAGCCTTTCCGCAGGAGCGGCAGGACACAAAGCCCGCATATCCCCGCCGGTTCATGAACAGCATCACCTGCTGCCTGTTCGCCAGCCGGTCCTCGATCAGCCATTTTAATCTCCGGCTGAAGATCGAGCGGTTTCCCTCTGCGAGTTCTTCTCTAAGATCCACAATATGGACCCCCGCCAGACGGCTGTTCTCCTTTGCCCTCTTTGTGAGGGTCAAAAGCTTATACTCGCCCTGTTCTGCCAGATAATAGCTCTCCACGGACGGTGTCGCAGAGCCTAAGACTACGGCTGCCCGGCTCATATCTGCCCGGACCTTTGCAACCTCCCTGGCATCGTACCGCGGTGCTGTCTCACTCTTGTAAGCTCCCTCATGTTCCTCGTCGATGATGATAAGCCCCAGATCCGGAAACGGTGTGAAAAGAGCGGAACGCGGACCGATCATAATATCGATCTCCCCGTTTGCCGCCCTCTCCGACTGCTCATAGCGCTCCCCCGCCGAAAGTCTGGAATTCATGATACCAACCCGGTTTCCAAATCGCCGGTAAAAACGCATCACGGTCTGGTAAGTCAGGGAGATCTCCGGGATCAGGACGATGGCCTGTCGGCCTTTCCGAAGGACGTAGTCGATGAGCTCCATGTAGACCTCCGTCTTACCGCTTCCCGTGATTCCGTAGAGCAGATAGGTATTACGCTGTCCGGAATCATAGTCCCGGATCACGGTCTCCGCCGCGTTCTTCTGTTCCTGATTCAGGGCAACAGGTCCGGTCTCTGGAAATCTGTTTCCTGCTCCCGGTTCTTTTTTGACTGTTTTCAGGTCCACGATCTCTTTTTCTACTAACGGTTTCAGCATCGCAGCCGTGATGCCGAGCTTTTCGGAAGTCAGCTTCAAAGGCAGCTCCCCGTTTTCAAGAAGTGCCCGGTAAAGCCTTATCCGTGCCCGGTATTTCTTCTTTTCCGCTTCTATAAGCAGCGTTTCGATCTCATTCTTCGGTTTTAAGGAAACGATCACACGTTCTTCCCTCGGCATCACCTTCGCCTTTACGGGAAGAACCGTCTTCAGTGCCTGATTCATCGTGGTGGAATAGCGGTCCTTCATCCAGAAGGCGAGGCAGATCATCTGAGTACGGATCGGGACAGCGCCTGTCTCCACATCCAGGAGCTCTTTCATTTTTTCAGGGTCATAATCTGTCTCTTTTGAGAGACCTACCACGATCCCTTTCCGTTCGGTATTTCCCTTTCCGAAAGGGATGTTCACCTGAACTCCGGGCTTTACAAGCTCTTTCAGATGGTCAGGGATCCGGTATTGGAAGATCCGGTCCACATTTTTTACGGAAAGATCAATGATGACATCCGCATACGGTTCCATTTCGGATCCCTCCCTTCTCAAAACTTCCGGCCATTCCTACCTTCCGGCCATCTCCACGAATTGATCTGCCACAGCAGACAGTCCCATGGAGTTGGATCCCTTAAAGAGAACGCAGTCTCCGTCCCGGATCTCCGCTTCCAGATATTTCACCATCTCCCCGCAGTCTGAAAATTCCACCACCGGAATCTCCTTCACCGCACGAACGCCTTCTGCCAGACTCCTGCATGCCTCGCCCAATGTAACAACAAGATCCACGCCGGAATTTGCCGCGTACTCGCCCACCTCCCTGTGGTAGGCCAGATAATTCCCGCCAAGCTCCTTCATATCCGCAAGGACAGCAATATGGCGTTTTCCCGTGAGTCCCTGAAACACATCGAGAGCCGCCTTCATGGATGCCGGACTCGCGTTGTAAGAGTCATCCATCACCGTAAATCTTCCGTCGGCATAGACCTGCTGGCGGTGTTTGAACCCGTGGAAAGTCAGAAGACCCTCCGCGGCTTCTTCCATCGTCATACCGCGTTCACAGCAGACCGCAATAGCTGCCAGAGCGTTCATCACATTGTGTGTGCCCATGACGTTCAAGAGGACTTTCTGGGTTTTTCCCGCATGAACAGCCGTAAACTCCGTCTTTCCGTCCATGAGGACGATGTCCACCGCGCGGTAATCACAGGTTTCCCCGGCGCCATAGTAGACTGTCTTCACACCGGCCTTTCCTCTGGTCCTGCAAAGCATATCATCGTCGCCGTTTAAGATGAGGATGCCGCCATCGGAAAGTCCGTCCTGGATCGTCAGCTTCTCTCTGTAAATATTCTCGCGGGATCCAAGCTGCTCGATGTGGGTGATCCCGATGTTTGTGATCACTGCCACATCCGGCTTCGCGATCCGTGCGATCACGGTAAGTTCACCCGGCTCGCTCATTCCAAGCTCCAGAACACCCACTTCATCTTCTTTTGTGATCTCGGACACGGTAATCGGAACTCCTACCTGACTATTGCTGTTGCCCGGAGTCTTGTATACATGAAACCGCGCGGAGAGTGCCGCCGCGATCATTTCCCGCGTTGTGGTCTTTCCGACGCTCCCTGTGACACCGACAATGGGCAGTGTCAGACGTTTTCTGAGGTAACGGCCTACGGCCTGAAGTGCCTTTTTCGTGTCATCCACAGCGATCCAGGCACAGGAGGTCTCCGCCATTTCTTCCGTTTTTTCCTTATGCTCACTTGTAAGCACCGCACCGGCTCCTTTTTCAGCAACCTGTTCCAGAAATTTATGTGCATCTACTTTCTCGCCGATGATCGGCACGAAAAGATCTCCGGTCTCAACCTGTCTGGAATCCAGGCGGATCTTGTTTAACATGACACCGTCATCTCCGGAGAGCAGTACGCCTCCGGTGGCAAGGACGATATCCTGAACGCTTACGTTCTCCATTCCTTTCCAATCTCCTTTACTGCTGCAGTCTGCGTCCCTCTGCGGACGATCATACATTATCCTTTTACCGCCTCTTCCACGACTTCCCGATCCAGGAAATGATGTTTCACACCTTCGATCTCCTGATAATCCTCATGGCCTTTTCCGATAATGGCGATCATGTCACCCTCCTCGGCGTTCCTGATCGCGTAAAAGATTGCTTCCCGTCTGTCCGGGATCACAAGATATGTTCCGTCCGTCTTCGCAAGGCCCACCTCGATGTCCTTGATGATGTCCTCGTTTTTCTCAAAACGCGGATTGTCGGCCGTAATGATGCAGAGATCCGCCATCTTTCCACCGATCTCCCCCATTGAATATCTGCGATCTCTGGCGCGGTTTCCACCACAGCCGAATACACATACGAGACGCTTCGGATGATAATCCCGGAGTGTTGTCAGAAGACTTTCCATGCTGACCGCATTGTGGGCATAATCCACGATCACACTGCACTTTTTCGATACGTGCGCGATCTCCATGCGACCATCCACGCGGACCTTCACGAGGGATCCAAGGATTGCCTGTTTTGTATGATCATCAAGCACCCCGCTTCCACCGGAAAGCGCCAGAGTGCAGACCGCCAACGCCGCCAGAGCATTATCCGCGTTGAATTTTCCCGGCATCCCTACGCGGACTCTTCCGTCAAGCATGCCGTGGATTGAGAATTCAATTCCCACAAAATCGTGATTTGATGCATAGTGAATGTCATCACCCATGAAATCCGCGTTTCCGTTCAGGGCATATGTAAGAAGTCTGCAGGTCGCATCCTTTACGACCTCATCGTAGTGGTCTGTCAGACGATTCACGATCCCCGTTTTGCAGACAGTAAGAAGCCTTGACTTATAAAAAAGATACTCTTCAAAGCTCTTGTGTTCCTTCGGCCCGATATGGTCCGGAGAAATATTTGTGAACAGACCGTAGTCAAACATGATCCCGCCGACCCTGTGAAGCATTAAGGCCTGAGAGGAGACCTCCATCACACAGCACTCACAGCCAGCTTCCACCATTTTATGGAAATAATCCTGCACCACATAGGATTCCGGTGTCGTATTGGAGGTCGGGAATTTCACATCCCCGATGACTGCGCCATTCGTTCCGATGAGACCTGTCTTCTTTCCGGCTGCCTCAAGGACCGCCTTGATCATATAGCTCGTCGTGGTCTTTCCCTTCGTGCCGGTGATCCCGATGGTGATCAGTTTCTCTGCCGGATAACCGAATCTCGCCGCAGAAAGCTCCGCCAGCGCGAGTCGTCCGCTCTCGACCCGGATCACAGTCACATCCGCCGGTACTTCCACTTCTTTTTCTACCACAAGAACTTTACAGCCAGCCCTTAATACGTCCGGAATAAACTCGTGGGAATCCCTGGTGCTGCCCTGAATGCACACGAATACGGAATCCGGTCTTGCCTTTCTCGAATCATAGATCACTTCATCTACGTTCTGGTCCAGACTGCCGCAAACCAGATCGTATTTCATGCGTTTTAACCAATCTCCAATTACCACTGTCGTCATCCTTTCTCATAACCCACACAGGCGGGAACATATGCGCCCGCCTGTGAGTTTTCTTACTGCTTTTTTAGAATAATCCTATGATCTTTCCGTTCTCGTCCACGTCAATATTGTCCGCTGCCGGTTTCTTCGGAAGTCCCGGCATAGTCATGATGGAACCGGTAAGCGCAACCACAAAGCCTGCGCCCGCGCACACATACGCATCGCGCACAGTCAGGTCAAATCCTTCCGGACGGCCAAGCTTCTTCTGGTCATCGGATAAGGAATACTGGGTCTTCGCCATGCAGACCGGAAGATCGCCAAAGCCCATCTCTGTGATCTTCGCGATCGCCTTTTTTGCCGCCGGTGAGTAGCTTACGCTGCCCGCGCCGTAGATCTCCTTCGCAATGGTCTCGATCTTATCGGAGATTCCCATCTCATCCGGATATAACGGAGCGAAATCACTCGTCTTTTTCTCCAGGGTGTTTATTACCTTCTCTGCGAGTTCAATTCCGCCGTCTCCGCCTTTTGCCCATACCTCGGACAGCGCAAACTCACAGCCTCTCTCCTCGCAGAAGTTCCGGATAAATTCATACTCTGCCTCTGTGTCCGTGAGGAAGGAGTTTAAAGTAACGACAACCGGCACATGGTATTTCTGGATGTTTTCGATGTGTTTCTCAAGGTTTACGATACCTTTCTTCAATGCCTCAAGATTCTCCTCGGAGAGCTGGTCCTTCGGAACACCGCCGTTGTACTTTAACGCGCGGACAGTAGCCACGAGAACAACGGCATCCGGATGGATCCCCGCCTTGCGGCACTTAATATCAAAGAATTTCTCTGCGCCGAGATCTGCGCCGAATCCTGCCTCTGTGATCGCCACATCCGCAAGCTTTAATGCGGTTCTTGTCGCCATAACGCTGTTGCAGCCGTGGGCGATATTCGCAAACGGTCCGCCATGTACAAGAGCTCCCGTGTGCTCTAAGGTCTGTACCAGATTCGGTTTGATGGCATCCTTTAAGAGAGCTGCCATGGAACCGACCGCGTTGAGATCCTTCGCTGTCACCGGCTCACCCGCAAAATTATATGCTACAATGATCCTTCCGAGGCGCTCCTTCAAGTCTTTCATATCCGTTGCCAGACAGAGGATCGCCATGATCTCGGAGGCAACCGTGATCACAAAATGGTCTTCGCGGACGAAACCGTCTGCCTTTGCGCCGAGTCCCACTACAATGTTTCTCAGCACACGGTCGTTCATGTCAAGACATCTCTTCCAGAGGATCTGTCTCGGGTCGATTCCAAGAGTATTTCCCTGCTGAATATGGTTGTCAAGAAGTGCTGCCAACAGGTTGTTCGCTGTCGTGATCGCATGGAAATCACCGGTAAAATGAAGGTTTAAGTCCTCCATCGGAACGACCTGGGCATATCCGCCGCCGGCTGCTCCGCCCTTGATTCCAAAGCACGGCCCGAGGGATGGCTCACGGAGAGCAAGCATCGCTTTCTTTCCGCACTTTGTCATCGCCTGTGCAAGTCCGATACTGGTTGTGGTCTTTCCCTCTCCTGCCGGAGTCGGGTTGATCGCTGTCACCAGAACGAGTTTTCCATCCGGTCTGTCCTTGATCTCCTGCCAGAGCTCATTGGAGATCTTTGCCTTGTACTTTCCGTAAAGTTCCAGATCGTCCTCAGTAATTCCATACTGGGACGCAACGGTGGTAATCGGGAGCATCTTCGTCTCCTGTGCAATCTCGATATCGGTCTTCATAATCGGTATCCTCCTTTTGTAGTAGCATATCATTTCTGTGGATCTGCGGCTTCCGCAGCAGGCAGCCATTTCAATTTCAACAGCCGCAGGCTTTAGTACCCCGCTTCCAGGAATTCTTCGAACTCTTCCATGGACATCAGGATCTTCCTTGGCTTCGTTCCTTCCTCTTCCCCTACAACACCGGCCTCGGCAAGCTGATCCATGATCCGGGCAGCACGGTTAAAGCCGATCTTGAACATTCTCTGAAGCATGCCGATCGACGCTTTATCCTTCTCGATAATGAACTTGCCCGCATCGGTAAACAATGCGTCCCGCTCATTCTGTCCGCCCGCTCCTCCGGCTAAGGAGGACTGGGTCAGTTTTTTCTCGATTTCCGTGTTATATCCTGTATCCTCGTTCTGTTCTTTTAAGAACTCGGTTACATTTGACACCTCGCCGTCCGATACAAAAGCGCCCTGCACGCGGAGCGGCTTCGGATAACCGGACGGGTAAAACAGCATATCGCCGTTTCCTAACAGTTTCTCTGCGCCGTTCATGTCGAGGATCGTTCTCGAATCCACGCCGGACGCAACAGAGAACGCGATCCGTGACGGCACGTTCGCTTTGATCACACCTGTGATGACATTGACGGACGGACGCTGGGTCGCGATAACAAGATGAATTCCCGCTGCCCGGGCAAGCTGTGCCAGACGGCAGATCGCGTCCTCCACCTCGTTTGAGGCAACCATCATGAGATCCGCCAGCTCGTCGATAATGATCACGAGCTGCGGCAGTTTCTTCGGAATCTGGTCTGCAGGGATATCCCCGCTCTCCGCCAGAGTCTGTACCTTCGCGTTATACCCTTTCAGGTCTCGGACATTCGAGGAAGCGAACTTATTGTATCGTTCCATCATCTCCGCAACTGCCCAGTTGAGGGCACCGGCCGCCTTCTTCGGGTCGGTGACTACCGGGATCAGCAGATGTGGGATTCCGTTATAGACGGAAAGTTCAACCACCTTCGGATCGATCATAATGAGCTTCACATCATCCGGGGATGAGCGGTAGATCAGGCTCATGATCATCGTGTTGATTCCTACTGATTTACCGGAACCAGTCTGCCCAGCGATCAGAAGGTGCGGCATCTTTGCGAGGTCTGCAATGACTACCTGTCCGCCGATGTCCTTACCCACCGCAAAAGCCAGTGTCGATTTATGATTTTTAAATTCCGGGCTCTCTAAAAGGTCACGCAGATAGACCATGCTGTTGACCTTGTTCGGCACCTCGATTCCCACGGCTGCTTTTCCGGGGATCGGCGCCTCAATACGGATATCTGCCGCCGCAAGGTTTAACTTGATATCGTCCGCCAGCGACAGGATCCGGCTCACTTTTACACCCTGCTCCGGGTGAAGTTCGTACCGGGTAACGGTCGGCCCACAGCTGATATTCGTCACGGTGACTCCGACACCAAAGTTTCTTAATGTCTGCTGGAGCTTGATTGCCGTATCCTTAAATTCCTGTTCCGACTGCCCCGTCACGGGAGCGCCTTTCTTTAAGAGGTCAAGCGGTGGGATCATATAAGGTTTCTTTGGTTTTTCTTCCGTCTGCCGGATCTCCTTTAATACCTCGTTTCCTGCCTCTTCCCTCTCGGCTGCTTCCCGCTTTCTTACTTCCGCCTTTTTCTTTATGATCTCTTCTGTATCCGTTTCAATGACTTTTCCGGACGCGGTCACGACCTGACGGTGTTCTTCGGACGGTTCCTTAGCGGCCGGGCGTTCAGGGGATTTCTCGCTGCTGCCGTGTGCTGCCACATATGCACGGCTTCCCGGCTCTGCTGCCTGAATCCAGTAGTCCTCATTTTCCACATAAGGCTCTGTGTCGAGAAATTCGTCATCTGAAAGAACGCTCATGGATTCTTCTCCGGAGTCAGGAATTCCGGCCGTCTTTTCATTTTCTTCCGTCTCCGGGAACTCGTTTTTTTCCTCCTCTGCCGTCTTCGAAGTCTCTGCAATTTCGTCTGGTTTGGCATTCTCTGCACGGAGTCCGTCCGCTCTTCTCTCCGTGTCCCTTCTCATGGACGCAAAGATCTCGTCATCGTCCGCCGCGGGCTCATCTAACGGGATATCCGGGAGATTGGATAAGACGGACACCTTCGGTTTTTTCTCCCAGGCCTTTGTCTCCCTTTTCTTTTCGTCCGGGAACATATCCTCATCATCAAAGGCACTTTCCCCATGACTGATAAACACGTCCTCATCCTCATGGATTCCGGCCGGGACAGCATCTTCCTCAAACGGAACGCGTTCCACATCCTTCATCGCGTCTTCTCCGGATCGGCCTTCCTTACTCTGATCCTCACTGGAAGACTCCGGATTTTCTACCGGCCTGCCTCCCATCGTGATCTTTCCTTTAAAGATATCTGCAGGATCCGGCTGCATACTTCCTGTCTCCGCCTTCGGATCCGCCGTTTCTTCTTTATATGTATCGGAAACATCTATTTCCTGTTTCGTCTCATCTGCCTCGGACACAGCCTCAGCATCCACAACGCCCATATAGCCACCGGCAATTCCACCGAAATCCGGAGTTCTCGAGAGATCTGTCGCAGCAAGATCCACGCCCTGAACGCGCTGCTCTTCCCGGAGTCTGCGTTTTTCCTCCTGACGTTCCTCGTGGAGTTCTTTTCTTCTGCTGTAATCTTCCTTTGCATACCGATATGCCTTTCCACTTCCGCTCTTAACCGCGGACACGAAGGATTTTTCCGTGATGCACACCAGTGAGATGATCATAAATACGAGAAGGACCACATAGGCCCCGATGGTTCCCACCGCTGTGTGGAGAACCATAACAAGAACACCGCCGATCACGCCGCCGCCAAGTCCACTTACTCCGGCGGACTTATAGATATCAAGGATCGTCTGACCTTCCCGGTATCCGCCGCCGAACACAAGCTGCGCAAGACCACAGAGCACGATCAGAAGGACTTCCACCGCGATCATCTTGTAGACTGCCCGGATATTTCCCTTATTCGAAGCGTAGAATAACAGTTCTGCGAACAACAATAACGGAGCCAGATAACCGATACAGCCGAACACGCCCAGCATGATCCGGCTGAAAAAGTCACCGAGGAATCCGCAGATATGGAAGTTGCTCAAGAATAACAGCACACATACCGCGAAGGTGCCGAGGATCACTGCCTCAGACTGTAAGAATCCGGTATCTTCCTCATACTGCGGTTTCGTTTCTCTTCTCTTTTCGGAAGCTCTCGCCCCTGTCCTTGTTGTCTTATTCTTAGGCGTCTGTGCAGATTTCTGCGTTGTCTTTGATGTGGTTTTTGTTCTTGCAGACACCTGTGATTGTTTTGTCGTTTCTTTTTGTTTTCTGGTTCCAGCCAAGTGCTTTTCCCCCTTTAATGTCTGCATCTGTCGAAAAATGTCAATGTATCTGAAAAAATGTCAAAGCAGTCGCGAAGCAGAGACAGTTCCAGAAGCAGATTTACTCTTTCAATAAACCTCTGCGACTGTCGCAGTCATTAACTGCATCTAATTTTAAACATACACGAATCCCAATATTGCATCATAATCTACTTTATCGTTCTCTTTTCGGCTTTTATTTGCCTTTTTTTATCTCTTTCAGATGCAGTTCAGTGACAGATCAGTGCAGCAGCAGTTTATAATAAAAAAAAGATTCTAAGCTATTTTTTCTATATTTAACTCGATTATTTGTGTATAATATTCATATTTATGTATTCTTATTCATTTTCGTTTCCTTGTTTAACCTGTTTTTCTATAAAATCTATTTATATACTATATTTAGTATTCTGGCATGTTTAACTTTTTCTATTTTCATGTTTTATAGGTAATCATAGCAGTATTTCTCTCTTATTTCAAGTATTTTAATATTTAAGGATGCGAATGCGGCTGGATTTTAACTGCAATTGCTTTAAATCATAGAGTTCATATGCAGAGACATTTCAACGGAAATAGGCAACTGTCTGGTCAAATCGTAGGCATTCCTGCTGCTTCTGCGGCTGTCACTTCTTCTGAGCTGCCGATCAGCTCTTAATCATGATTTTAGTCCTACTGCCATCAGTGGCCGTGGCATTCAGAGGCAGATGCAGAAAAATCTCTAATCTCCATCTCTATTTTTCGTAAAACTCACATAATAAATAAAAAGGAGTTTTTGCATGAAAAGTTTTATTCATAAATTCAATATTAAATATAAAAAAATTTTAGATTCATCTAATGTCCTTTTTTATTCAATTTTAGGTTTATTTTTAATAATAAATCCCATGTTTGTTTTTATATATCCCTATTTTCCCAATAAAGCTCTATGGATAGTATTGTTCTTGATAATAGATCCATTTCTAATTTACTCATTGGGTCTCTCGCTAACCAAACCTAATTAAACGTTTACTTTACCTTCAACAAATCGTATAGAAGAGTTATTCCTATGGCACTGAGAGTCAACGTATTTCCAATATTTTCATTATTAAGCTGGGTTATTCTTTCTAAATATGAATTTTCGTAAGTCATAACGGTTAATGCACATCCACCAGCAAATGAAATAAACCATGTTATTATCTTAGTCAAATCAGATCTTGATGCTATGCTGCTTAATGGCCCAAAAGCGATAGATGCAATGAACGAAACAAATGATGCTATTAATATAACTTGTTTTATTGAAAAAAGTATACCCACTGTTAAAGCTGTCAAATAAATACACAAGATAATCTTTGTTACAATTCTTTCTTTTGTAGTATATGATTTGTCTTTAACAGTATCTGTAATTTCTTCAACTGTAACGAAATATGTTTTTTTCATAGATAATCTCCTTTGCACCTATAATTTTACTTCTGCTTCTGATTATATCATAAAGAAAAAATATTTCATTACAATCCTAAAACTATAAAACGGATTTTTATAAAAATTCAGTTATAGATTTGGTTTTCTAATGAGTTATAGATAGAAAATCAATTCATTTCACCCATAATTAACTGGTTTTCAATAAAATCATTTTTGCAATTTTGATGTATATCATATGCAATCCCGATATTAATTACAGAATGCTCTCTTCTGCTTCTGCTGCTTGCTCTGTCATCTGTTATGTCTGCGACATGCAGCTATTCTTATTTTGATCTTCATTGCTTTAGCTTCTCTGGCTATTTCAGCTTCTGCTTTCCGTTTTATAAGAGTTTTAATGCCTCTGCGGCCGTTTCTGTATTTCTTAATCTAAATCCTCGCAAATCTCTTTCAGAGGCTTTTCATGGGCAGATCAGTGGCAGCAGCAGTTTATAATAAAAAAAGACCCTAAGTTTCCTTAGAATCTTTGACACTTTTTATGACAACAGCGACATTTTTCAACTGATCAGCACATTTAACTTTACGGGGCAAGTACCCCAAAATATAGTATACAAAAAAAAATGCCAAAATGCAACCGTAAGAAATTATAAATCGAACATATTTTCGGTCAGTCGTTTTTTATCAGCACATTCAGCTTTTCGATGGCGTCCCTGATTCCGCCTTCTCCGTCGATCAGTCCGCACTCCACCGCCTCTTTTCCGACCAGAACCGTCCCGAGATCCTTCGTCAGCATCTTCGTATTGTGCATGAGCCGTTTCATTTTTTCCCGATCGATCCTGCTGTGCTCTGATACAAAGCTTATGATCCGTTCCTCGATCATTTCAAAATATTCGTAGGTCTGTGCCGTCCCGATCACCATCCCGCTCATGCGCACCGGGTGCACCAGCATGGTCCCGGTCGGCACGATAAAGGAATAATCTGACGCCACCGCCAATGGCACACCGATGGAGTGGCTGTCCCCGATGACTAAGGAAACCGTCGGCTTGCTGAGGGAGGCGATCATCTCCGCCAGTGCAAGCCCGCAGCTCACATCCCCTCCGATGGTATTCACAAGGATCAGGACCCCTCCGATCTTCTCATCGCTCTCCACCTTCGCAAGTTCCGGCAGAATATGTTCATACTTTGTAGTCTTCGTACTCCCGGATAGATTGTCATGCCCTTCAATCTCCCCGATGATAGATAAGAGATGGATCCTCTTACCGTTCTCTTCCAGCGTCACCTGTCCGTTCTCCCGGATCCGCTCCTCCTCCGCCTTTGTCTCCTTCTGTTCCTTTTCATTCATAACAAAAAAACTCCTTTCTGACATGCCAGGTACACCCAGTATGTCCAGAAAGGAGTTCTCATATCCATTTTTATCACAATTTACCCGATCAGGACCTGTTTCCAATTACATCCACGATGCACACCGGAGTTCTGTAGTTCCAGGTAGAGATCTTGATTCCGCTTCTTCGGCTCGCTGCGTGGATGATCTGTCCATTGCCGATGTACATGGCAACATGGTTGATCCTTCCCCGGCTGCTTCCGTAGAAGATCAGATCGCCCGGCTTCATCTGACTCGACTTGATCCGTTTTCCGCTGTTCGCCTGGGAACCGGAGTAATGTGGAAGGGAAATTCCGAAGTTTTTCATAACCGACATGGTAAATCCGGAACAGTCAGCGCCTCTTGTAAGGCTCGTACCACCCCAGACATATGGATTGCCCAGGAACTTCATCGCGTAGTTTACGATCCGGCTTCTTAAGGAAGCACTTTCTTCCGTCGGTGAGAATTTGATCGCCTCAGACAGGGCATATCGTACTTCCACAAATTCTGAGGAGACATAAGCGGAAGAAATTTCATCGTTTCCATCGCCTTCTCCGCCTTCATCAAATTCGATCTTTACCCAGCCGTCGAGCTGCTCCGCGACATGATACCGCTCATTCTCGGAGATCTGGGTCCAGATCTTCGCGTCGGTGGACGGCTCTGTTCTCGCGTTTAAGCGGTCCGCATGGACGATCGCCATAAGCTCCGCATGACTCATCGCCGCCTCTTTCGCAGCGTCACCGGTAAGAATATACTCGCTCTTTACATATCCGGTAATTCCACCGGAACTGATCTTATACCAGCCGTTGGCATCCTCTAAGATCTCACATCCAGCATAGCTCGGGAGCTTTCCGATGATCTTTTCGCTCTCACCTGCGCCCGCACGGATATTTAAGTAATTGGAAACGTTGGATACGCCCGGATGGTCATAGAAGTTTAAGACCATCTCCTTCATATCCAGCTTGTTTGCCTCGTTCATACAAAACCGTTTTTCCGCGTAATCCGCAGAGATATAGCCGCCGGAGATCTGATACCAGCCATCTGTCTCCCCGAGAAGTTCATGAAGTTCACCCTGAAGGCATTTACCAACGATGTTTCCGTCCATAGAAGGTGTCTCACGGATATTTAAATTGTCTGCGGTAATATATACACGTTCCTTTACAAGGTCTTTCGCCGCGGTCTTTGCTTCATCCCCGGTCAGGATATATTCCGCGCTGGCATATCCCTCGACCTCGCCGGAGCTGATCTTATACCAGCCCTCCAGAGTCTCCAGAATCTCGCAGGCACTTCCATCGGAAAGTGTTCCGATCACATTCGCTGCCTCATTCGGGTCTTTCCGGATATTTAAGTAGCCTGTGACCTTCGCGATACCAAGATTCGAGTAGGAATCGATCACTTCTTTAATCTTTGCATCCGTTTCCGCCGACTCGGATTCGATCTCTGCACGGCTCTCCTCCTCTGCCTGAAGGGAAGCTTCCTCCGCACTCTCGCTCTCCGAGGCGGACTCAGATGCAGCCTGCGCCGCCGCCATTTTTCCTTTGACGGCGTTCACGGCCTTTCCGCCAAATACCACCGCCACAACGATCACTGCAAGAACAGCCGCTCCGATCACAAGGATTCCGTACTGTTCCCAGAAAGACGGTTTCCTTCTCCGCTTTCTGCTCGCCTTGTTGATAGAATCCATATAGTTTACTGTATCTTTATCATCATTCATGTGTTTATCTCCATTACTGTTTTCCGTCTTCCTGTACGATACATACGAACAATAGTGTAACATATTTGTAATAAAAAATCAAAATTTTTTCTATTAAAAAAGTATGAACAGAGCCGGGGCGATTTTGTATTTTATTTAACACAATTTCAATTCATAATTGATAATATTGCCGGTTTTCTGTATAATATTTTTAAATATTTGTCCATATTGCTGTAGTTTTCCACCACCTGCAGCACGTTTCAAGACAAAGCAGCAACCCGTCCACCTCTGCATAAGTCATCAAGACTTCTCTATACCCCGGGAGGTACCAGCTCATGAAGCACTACACAAGTCCCCGCATCCAGAGAGCGCAGCTATTCCTTATGAAAGTCTCCTCCTATCTGGAGATCGCCTGTGCCCTGGTCCTGATCGTCGCGATCTGTATCGCATTTATACCGGTTCCCCAAAACCTGTACAGCCTGTATCTCGACAATGGCTTCGATCTTTCCGATTTCATGAAGAAAAGCTTCGATCTCGTCATTGGCGTAGAGCTTTTAAAAATGTTCTGCCGCCATGACATCGACTCCATCGTCGAAGTCCTTCTCTTCTCCGTGGCAAGACAGATGGTCATCGACCACCTTGCCATCAAAGAAGCTCTTATCGGCTGTGTTGCCGTTGCGATCCTCTTCGCTGTCCGCAGGTTTCTCTTCGTACCCATTCTGGATAATCCGGATGAGCAGGAAAGAAAATTAGAAAAAGACCAGTACATCAAAGAACGGATCGCGGACGCGATCGCAGCCTACAAAAAGGAGATTGGCGCAACCTCTTTACGGGAACGCGCAGAATCATCTGTCAACACGGCCGCTGCCGACCCGCTAAACGAGAAAGAAGGAAGCGAGTAGAGGATCATCCTCTTCCCGCTTCCTTTTCTTTTTCTGTATGATGCCATCCGGGAATTTTCTCCCGGCACGGCTGTCCTTCTCCTGCATTCTCCCTACATCAACGGTGCGATCAGACGCATCGCCTTTCCACAGAACTTATGCAGTGCCGGAAGCGCCTCAACGCTCTCTTCTGTCATACGCACGCATTTCGGCAGCGTCTCATCAAAATCTTTTTTGATCTGCTCCACCACCGGATTCTCATAAATATAAACGCCGCACTCAAAATTCAGATACTGGCTTCTGAAATCCATATTGACGGATCCAACCACAGCTTTCTCCCCATCGCTGACAAACGTCTTTGAGTGGACAAACCCCGGCAGGTACTCGTAAATTTTTACCCCCGCCTCTATAAGCTCCGTATAGTAGGAGTGGGCCAGCATGAACGCTGACTTTTTATCGGGAATATGAGGCATGATGATGACCGTGTCCACCCCGCGCTTTGCCGCATAGGTCAGGGCTGTGATCATATCATCATCGAGCACCAGATAAGGGGTCATAATGTACACATATTTCTTTGCCTGATAGATAATATCCAGATAAAGCTGGTGTCCCACCGGTTCCCCGTCGATCGGGCTGTCAGAAAACGGGATCGAAAATCCGTCCATGTCAAGCTCCGGAGAATGGAAATAGTCCCCGGTGTCAAGATACGGGCTGTAATCAAAATCCGAATCCGGCTTTTTTGAGCAGACATCCCACATCTGGAGGAACATCACCGTAAAGTTCTTCACGGCTTCTCCCTTCAGGCGGATCGCATTGTCTTTCCAGTGGCCAAACCGGACTTTCCGGTTGATATACTCATCCGCGAGGTTCACGCCGCCGGTGTAGGCGGTATGACCATCGATCACAAGGATCTTTCTGTGATCACGGTTATTCTGGCTTGTAGAGATCGCCGGGCGGATCGGATTGAAGATCCGGCAGCGGATTCCCTTTGCCTCCAGCTCCTTCGAATAGTCGTGGGGCAGGTTGGAAAAGGAGTTCATGCCATCATAGAGGATTCTTACCTCCACGCCCTCTTTCGCCTTCTGCTCAAGGATCTTCAGGATCGAATCCCACAGGATCCCTTTTGAAATAATGAAATATTCGACAAAAATATATCTTCTGGCCTTTTGGAGCTCCTGAAGGACATCCGTATAGAACTCATCTCCCAGTGGAAAATATTTGAAGTTCGTGCGGTCCCAGGTAGGATAGCCGCCGCTTTTCTTCATATAAAGGCTGAGATTCGCATTTCTCCGGCTCCTGCGGCTAAGCCGTTCATAGACAGCCGTGTCCTGCTCCAGAAAGTGGTCCGTCCTCTTCTGAACCTCGGCGATCCGTTTGGCGAAGATCTTCGTCTCCATCTGAAGCTGGACAAACACGTAGAACAAGGTTCCGAATACCGGAAACAGCAGGACAGGGATCAGCCACGCCATTTTAAAGCTGGCGTTCTGCTTTTCGTTCAGGATATGGATCGTGAGAATCGCGCTGATCAACGCGAAGGAGCCGTATCCCCAGGCCTGATATTTGTTATCCAGCCATACATAGATCCAGAAGAAAAACGCCAGCTGCAGCGCGATAAACAGCAGGAAGAACATGGTTCGTCCAAATACGACCCTTAAAAGGCCACGCTTTCCTCTTCCCTTCATTTCATCCATTTCGATCATAAATTATGCCTCATATCTTCTGTTAAACCGCCGGAGACTGTTTCCCCGGCGGCTTCTTTTCATCTGCTCCTCAACGCAGCCTGTGCATCAGGAGCATTTAATCTTCCAGTGCCTGTCTTAAATCTTCAATAATATCATCCGCATCCTCAATTCCAACACTGAGCCGGATCAGGGACGGATCAACTCCCGCCTCCACGAGCTGCTCATCGGTGAGCTGGCGGTGGGTATGGCTTGCCGGATGGAGAATGCAGGTTCTTGCATCGGCAACATGTGTGACGATAGCAACGAATTTCAGTTTGTCCATGAACTCTCCTGCCGCCTGTCTTCCGCCCTTTAATCCAAAAGAGATCACGCCGCAGCTTCCGTCCGGCATATATTTTTCAGCCAGAGCATGGTACTTATTTTCCTTTAAGCCTGGATAATTGACCCATGCCACGTCCTCTCTCGCAAGCAGCCACTCCGCAACCCTCTGGGCGTTCTCGCAATGCTTCGGCATTCTCAGGTGCAGGGTCTCAAGACCAACATTTAAAAGGAAGGAGTTCATCGGGGACGGGATCGAACCCAGATCACGCATAAGCTGCGCGGTCGCCTTTGTGATATAGGCTTTCTTACCGAAGCGCTCGGTATACACGATTCCGTGATAGGATTCATCCGGTGTGGTAAGTCCCGGGAATTTATCCGCATGGGCATTCCAGTCGAAGTTTCCGCTGTCAACGATGCAGCCGCCGACAGTCATCGCATGTCCGTCCATATATTTTGTGGTAGAATGGGTCACAATATCCGCGCCCCACTCGAACGGCCGGCAGTTGATCGGTGTCGCGAACGTATTATCCACGATAAGCGGCACCCCATGTCTGTGGGCAATCCGGGCAAACTTCTCAATGTCGAGAACGACAAGAGCAGGGTTCGCGATCGTCTCACCAAATACCATTTTTGTATTCGGGCGGAACGCCTTCTCGATCTCCTCCTCCGGTGCGTCCGGATCCACCAGTGTCACATCGATCCCCTGTTTCTTCATTGTCACTGTAAACAGGTTGGAGGTTCCGCCGTAGATCGTCGCTGCGCTGATAATATGGTCACCCGCATTGCAGATATTGAAGGCCGCATAGTAGTTCGCCGCCTGTCCGGAAGATGTGAGCATCGCAGCCACTCCGCCTTCCAGCTCACAGATCTTTTCCGCTACCGCATCATTCGTCGGGTTCGCAAGTCTTGTATAGAAATACCCATCTTCCTCCAGATCGAACAGTCTTCCCATCTGTTCGCTCGTCTCATATTTAAAAGTTGTGCTCTGATAAATCGGAAGAACTCTCGGCTCTCCGTTCTTTGGTTTCCATCCGCTCTGGATGCAGATCGTTGCCGGTTTTCTCTTTTCTCCCATGATCGTTTCCTCCATTATGTCTGACATATGGACTGCGCAGGAAGCGCAGACCTGCTGAATGCTTCCATCATAGCACACTTTATCTTCCACATCAACCTACTAAAGTCCTATAATTGTTCTGCGGTTACTGTATGCGGGCAGGAATTTTACGATCTGAAAATTCTGTACAATACAGCGGTGGCATTGGATTTTTCCGCCGTTTCATGAATCTGGCATTGGAAATTGACTTTTTCTTCTAAAAAGATTAAAATAGAGACAATATATAGCCGCCTTTTAAGGCGGCCGTACCAATCTACTTTCGAAAGGAGTTTATTGCAATGGCATTTTTTACAGATATGAAACGCAGCCTCACCGAAACCGGGAAACAGGTTGCCCAGAAGACAAAGGAGCTTTCTGACACTGTCCAGTTAAAGGCGCAGCTCTCAAGGGAGAAGGAGGCGCTGAACCGCCAGTATGCGCAGATCGGCAAAAAGGTATTCGAAGCCGCAAATGAAGCAGATGAGGAGGCCTACACCGCAGAATTCACCCTGATCCGCGAAAGCTTAAAGACCATCGACGAGCTTCAGGACAAGCTCTCCACCTTAGAAGGATTTATCCACTGTCCGGAATGCGGTGCAAAGATTGAAAAGACCTCTGCTTTCTGCAGCAAATGCGGCGCAAAGATCGCGGAGACAAAGCCGGAGGATGACGATATCGATGTTGTCGATACAGCCGAAGCGTCCGAAACCGCCGGAGAAGAAAAGACGGATGAGACCTGCACCTGCGAGACAGTACCGGATGAGAAGTTTGAGACCGAAGCTGCTGAGACAACTGTGAACGTTACAGAGGATCAGGAATAAGCTATTTCGCAATGGCGGGACCGGTCCTGTGGGACCGGGACTAAATAAATCGAGTAAAAAGACCGTCTGTGGGCATAGGATATCTTTCCTATCATTTCCCGCAGACGGTCTTTTTTATTTACCGCTCACCCACAAATACCGTAACGAAAGCCCCGGCAGCCATGAGGACGATTCCAAATAATATCTCCCACAGTGACAGGGAGCCGAGCTTCGATACAAGTCCCGTGTTGATAAAGATTGCGATCGGGGACGAGATCACGAGGCCTAAGATCGCGCAGAATGTCTGCACGCCGTACTTCTCAAAGAGGAACGTGATCAGCTTTGCGATCAGAAAGATTCCCAAAGCCACTCCGATCCCAAACGGCGCCAGGAGCAGGATCCCGTCCTTCATGCCCGCAAGGTCAAAGGCGCGGAGATTGTCAAGGAATGTCTTGATCGTATTGATGATCGCGTAATAATAGCCGAAGATCATCAGCATCATGGAGCCGGAAACACCCGGAATTACCATTGTGGCAGAAGCCACAATACCGAGGATAAATAAGATCACCATATTCCCCGGAGTCACCGCGATCACCGTGAGGGCATCCTTGCTCTCCTTTAAAAGCGGCATGCCGCCGGAGATCGCAAAGGCGATCACAAAGGCAAGGATTCCAAACACACCGACTCCGCCCGAAGATACCTTTGCCCTCATGGACGAAAAGATCGCCGGAAGTCCACCGAGAATCAGGCCCACAAATGCCATACAGGTAACGAAGGTATGCTTATCGAGCAGGTATTCGATGGCGTAGGTAAAACCCACAATGCCGATTCCGGCGCCGATAATGATCGGGATCAGAAACAGGATACTCTTTTTGAATTCCCGAAACAGGCCGGAGATCGAGCCGATGAGCCGGTCATAGATGCCGAGAGACACCGCCATCGTTCCGCCGGATACGCCCGGAATGATGTTCGCGATGCCGATCATGATCCCTTTTATGATATTTCCAAAAAATTCCATGATAAACCTCCGATTTTTCTATCCATATTCCAGATTCAGGAAACGGCAAAACCCGGCAGTTCCCTGCCAGGTTTTTCCTCTCCTATTCAGACTTGTTCGATTATACATGATATTCGTTGATCTATCAATCGTTTTTCATCACTCCGATGCCTTTTCTAACATATTTTGTACTGATTTTACTGTAATTTAACGCTTTCTCAATACACTCCGGAACCGTATCTCCCATGATCCGGTAGACCCGTTCATCCACAGTTCCATTTCCGGAGGAAAAGGCGCTGTCGGGTTTTATGGACACATCGATCTCGATTCCCATCTCATAGGTGCAGAGGCGGTTTCTGTCAAGCATGATCTCCGGCGCACTGGCGGAAAGAATCTCCTCGATCTTCCTTCGGTTCTCCTCTGACCCGTCATTTACAATGGTGATCATCTTCTGACCACCATAAGAAACAGCCTTCAATTCCGTTTCTGCCGTCACTCCCCCGCTTTTTTCGCTGATCGGGACGTCCTCTCCTGTGACCGCATTCTCCCCGGCTGCAGTACTCTCATACTCCGTCGGATACAGGATCTTTACCTGTGTGACATCATCCGCATAGAGCTTCGCTGTCACATCCGTGCCCGCCTGCTTTAAGAGGGCAATCGTCTTTGTAAAGGACGGATAGACCGGAACAAAGTTCACTATCTGCATATCTTCCATCTGGAATCCCTGGGAAGTATAGCCTCTCTGGGTGCTGATCGCGCCTAGATACTCATTCTCCGCCTTTGTGAGAAATCTCAGTGCTGCCACCGGAGCTTCGACGGCTCTCTCATTGATGGTGAGACCTGCCAGTTCCTCCTGATACGCCGCAAGGATCTCCGCGCGGAGTGTGTCATCCGCACTCACCTCAAGGATACCACGGTCTGACAGCCAGTAGATCCCCGTGATATTCTCCGGCTGATAGGACATCACCGGATATGTGCCGTCCTTGTACTCCTTCGTCGCATAGATCTCATCCAGGGTACTGCCAAGAACGGAACGGGTGATCCGGTAAGAACGATAAACCGTCTTTCCGTTTTTCTGCCGGTAGCCTGCCTGAATATAGATCATATAGCCGCCGTCATCGCGGTAGCTGTAGGAGCTGTCGCCTTTTATCTGCTGGTTTCTCTGCTGCTTCGCGTTCTCTACCGCCTTTTCCGCAAAGGCATGGACTACAGCGTAATCGGTAAGCTTCATATTTGCGTCCGCGTAATCACTTGAATTCATATAGCGCCAACGATACGAATCACCGCTCCGGTACGGAAGCCCACAGTCCGGCTCATTGTCAAGGTTCAGGTCGATGGATGCGGATACGAAGTCCTTTTCGTCCGGAATATAGGAATCATATCCAAAAACGTCCATCCAGAAGGTCCCCAACACAAGGAAAGCTATGACACCTCCGAGTACCGTCTGGACCGGATTTGCAAAAAGCTTCGTGAAATCAAAATGATAAATGATCTCGATGAGGCAGCTCGTAAGTACAAGTCCAAGTACAAAGCCGACCGCTGCCCATACGCCGCTGTAGTAGATGCTCCATAAGAATACCGTCGTGGTCACGGTCATCGGAATGAGAAGCAGGATCTTGATCGGCGCCTGAGTCTTCTTAAATGACATGGCCTTTCCCGCCGCCTCCGACGGTCGGATCCTATAGAGGACCAGTGCGATCCCGGTGAGGATCACCGCCGCAAAGATCCCGAGCCCGCAAAGCTTTAAGAGGTCTGCGCCGCTGTCAGCGGTACTCTGCAGCTCCATCTGGATCCTGGAAAATCCATAGTCGATATCGTCATAAAACTGGTCTGAGTGGAACGCATCAAGCCCCGCGCCTGCCAGTTTTGTGAAATAGCCGATGGGGGAACCGTATTTTGCAAGCCAATACACATCGCCTTCTCTTCCCCGTGTCACAAAGAACAGGGATTTTAAGCCCTCGATCAGCAGGGAGACCGCCGGCAAATATCCGTACAGAACGCCTGCGCCGAGGATCGAGATAAAGAGATTCCCTGTGAGAAGTACCGCAATCACCATCACCACATAGATCAGGAGAAATCCGATCATATTGACCGCGAAGGAAGCAAACATCATCTTGAAAAGATCGCCCGCCGCGATCCCGTTTCCGCAGAAAATTCCAAACGCCGCGAACATGTTGATCAGGTAAGCGGCCAGAATGATCAGGAATCCGTCAAGGAATTTCACGGTAAACAGCATCTCCCTCTTCACAGGGAGGCTGTTGTAAAAATCGATCTGTTTCTTTGAGTGGAGATACAAAAATCCTGTGAGTCCGAGGATCATCGCCGCGGCTCCAACCACCATAAAAAGGGCATAGTTTTCAAAACCCAGGATCTCACCGGCAAGCCGCAGGATCTTCGTCTGGCGCAGTGCCTCCGGCACCATATTCTCGTATCCGGTTCCGGAGATCAGCCATTGTTTGTACTGGTTTCCGATCTCACCGATCCCCATGGCTGCCGCCATCGGCATCGCAAAAAACAGTGCCAGAACCGAGAAACCGATGGCCCAGAGTCTTCGCTTCAGGTCCTCCTTCATAAGTTTAAAAAATAAGTTTCTTGATGTCATATCCTGCCACCTCCGTTTCACTGATAAAGATCTCTTCCAAAGACAGCGGGATCAGCTCGAAGAACAGCGGTTCGCACGCCGCCATCTGCCGTTCTACATTCTCCCTCGAACCGCGGACGGTGATCGTCGCAAGACTTCCCCTGTATTCTGTCTTTAAGATATCAAGCTCCGTAAGATCTTCCACTTTTATGCCGGGTTTTAAGACACACTGGATCTTGTGAATGTTTAACTTCATATCGTCCAGATCCTTGGAGAGCAGGATCCCGCCTTTGTGTAAAAGGCCGACATGATCACAGATATCCTCCAGCTCTCTCAGGTTGTGGGATGCGATGATCGGAGTCAGATTCCGCTCCGCCATATCGCTCGCGAACAGGCTCTTTACCGCCTGACGCATCACCGGATCCAGACCGTCGAAGGTCTCGTCGCAGAAGATATAGTCCGTCCCCGCGCAGATTCCGTAAAGAATGGAAAGCTGTTTTTTCATTCCCTTTGAAAATGTGGAGATCTTTCTCTTTTTGTCCAGATCAAAGGACTGTAAGAGATGGAAAAATCTTGGCTCATCAAAAGCCGGGTAGATAGACTTATAAAATTTCATAAGCTCCAACGGGGTTCCGTTAGCGAAAAAATACTGGTCATCTGAAATATAAAAGAATCTCGCTTTCACCGCCGGGTTCTCGTACACGTTTTCACCATCGATCAGCACCTCGCCCTCATCCGGTTTTAAGATTCCGCTGACCATACGCAGAAATGTACTTTTTCCGGCGCCGTTCGTTCCGATCAGTCCGAACACACTGCCGTCCCTGATCTTTGCGCTGATGTGATCGACCGCCAGAATATCATCAAACCGTTTTGTCAATCCACTTGTCTCAATCATGCTTCTCCACCTCCGTTCCTCTTTGCCGCTTTATACTGGATCTCTACCATATTTTTGATCTCATCGCCGGGAATTCCCACCCGGATCGCCTCATCGATCATGTCACTCACCTGAAGGAGAACTTCCTTCTTCCTGTTTTCCTTCATCACTGTATTATCTGCCACAAAACTTCCCTTCCCCTTCACTGTGTAAATATACCCCTGCCGCTCCAGTTCCACATAGGCGCGCTGGATCGTATTCGGATTGATGGACAGCTCCATCGCAAGACTTCTTACCGACGGCAGCGGTTCATTCTCTTTCATAGCGCCGAGCAGCATCAGCTCCTCGAACTTTGAAACCACCTGTTCGTAGATCGGGCGGCGGTCTTTGTAATCTAATAGAATCATAGGCATCCTCCTTTCTATGCAGCTTGCGACTTTGATGCGCAGCCCTGTACAAAAAGCGCTTATGCAAGCAAGCTTACAACACACTTTTTCGCACATGTCTGTTCGCGTCTCAGCTGTATGAATACTCTTAATACACTTAATATAGTAAAAAAGACCCGTAATGTCAATGAACATCACCGGTCTTTTCTCTTACGGAATTCTTACGATACAGTACAGTCTCGTACATGCACAAATTTTCACCAGCTGCCCACCGGCAGTTTCTTCCGGGCACACCGCAGCGCAAAAAGACCCCGGCCACAGCTGAAGCTGTTCCGGGGTCTTTCATGATTCTGTTAATTATTTCTCATCGTAGAGTGTAACTAACTTCTCAAGGTAAGCGTACTTATCCTTAGCATTCTGCTCTGCCTTAGCAAACAGCTTCTCAGCTCTTGCCGGGTTCTTAAGTGCGAGGGATGTGTAACGAACCTCACCCTTGATGAACTCCTGGTAGTCAACGGTAGCCGGCTTGCAGTCAAGGCTGAACTTCTTGCCCTCAGCTGCCGGGTTGAATCTGAAGAGATTCCAGTAACCGGACTGAACAGCAAGCTTCTCCTCTGTCTGAGCCTTTGCCATACCCTTCTTGATACCATGGTTGATACACGGAGCGTATGCAATGATCAGGGACGGTCCCGGATATGCCTCAGCCTCAGCGATTGCCTTGATGGTCTGGTTCATATCAGCACCCATGGAGATCTGTGCAACGTATACATAGCCATAGCTCATAGCGATTGCAGCAAGGTCTTTCTGCTTAACTTCTTTACCGCCTGCAGCGAACTGAGCAACAGCACCTGTCGGAGTAGCCTTGGAGGACTGTCCGCCTGTGTTGGAGTAAACCTCAGTGTTGAATACCATAATGTTGATATCTTTGCCGCTTGCAAGTACGTGGTCAACGCCGTTGAATCCGATATCGTAAGCCCAACCGTCACCACCGAAGATCCACTGGGACTTCTTAGCCAGGAAGTCTTTGTTCTTGACGATGTCCTTGCATGTCGGGCAGTCAACGTTCTCAAGAGCAGCTACGAGTTTGTCAGTTGCAGCACCGTTTGTAGCACCAACACCGAATGTGTCTAACCACTCCTGGCATGCAGCTTTTACTTCTGCTGTTGCGTTCTCGTTTGCAGCAACTTCCTCAACTTTAGCCTTTAAGCCATCGCGGATTGCCTGCTGAGCGAGTAACATACCATAACCAAACTCAGCGTTATCCTCGAACAGGGAGTTAGACCAAGCCGGTCCTTTGCCTGCCTTGTTTGCTGTGTAAGGTGTGGACGGTGAAGAGTTACCCCAGATAGAAGTACATCCTGTTGCGTTTGCGATGTACATTCTGTCACCGAATAACTGTGTGATCAGTTTTGCGTACGGCGGCTCACCACAGCCTGCGCATGCGCCGGAGAACTCAAGGAGCGGCTGTTTGAACTGGCTGCCCTTTACAGTTGTCTCTTTGAATTTATCGATTACATCCTGTTTGATGTCAAGTGTCTGGCCGTAGTTGAATACTTCCTGCTCTGCAGCGTTTCCTTCAAGCGGAACCATTGTAAGAGCCTTCTCACCCTTCTTGCCCGGGCATACGTTCGCACAGGAACCACATCCGGTACAGTCAAGAGCGGAGATCGTCATAGCAAACTTGTACTCCGGCATACCAGTCATCGGGATGGTCTTTGTGCCAGCCGGTGCCTTAGCAGCCTCTTCCTCTGTCATAGCTACCGGACGGATAACTGCGTGCGGGCAGACATAGGAACAGAAGTTACACTGGATACAGTTGTCCGGATTCCAAACCGGTACGTTAACTGCGATACCACGTTTCTCGTATGCAGCGGAACCGGACGGAGTTGTACCGTCAACATAATCCTTGAATGCGGATACCGGGAGGTTGTTACCTTCCTGAGCGTTTACAGCAGCCTGGATGTTGTTAACGAAGTTGATAACATCCTCGCGGCCCTCTGTAGCGTGAACCATGTCAAGACCTTCGTCTTCACAGTTCTTCCAGCTCTCCGGAACCTGAACCTCTACGAGTCCCTTAGCGCCGGCATCGATCGCTGCCCAGTTCTTCATAACAACGTCTTCACCCTTACGGCCGTAAGTAGCCTTTGCAGCTGCTTTCATAAGCTCGTTTGCTTTGTCAGCCGGGATGATCTTTGTTAATTCGAAGAATGCGGACTGAAGGATTGTGTTGATACGGGTCGGGCCCATGCCTGTCTCGATACCAAGTTTAACACCGTCGATGGTGTAGAATTTGATGTTGTGGTCAGCGATGAACTTCTTAACCTGTCCCGGTAAGTGTTTCTCAAGGCCCTCAGCATCCCACGGGCAGTTGAGAAGGAATGTACCGCCGTCAACAAGTTCCTGAACCATGTTGTACTTGCGGATGTATGCCGGGTTATGGCATGCAACGAAGTTTGCTTTGTGGATCAGGTATGTGGACTTGATCGGAGTATGTCCGAAACGTAAGTGGGACATTGTAACACCGCCGGACTTCTTGGAGTCATAATCGAAGTAAGCCTGAGCGTACATGTCTGTGTTGTCACCGATGATCTTGATGGAGTTCTTGTTAGCACCTACAGTACCGTCTGCGCCAAGACCCCAGAACTTACAGTTTGTAGTTCCTTCCGGAGTTGTAACAAGCGGAGCGCCTAACTGTAAGGAAAGGTATGTCACATCATCGTTGATACCGATTGTGAATCTCTTCTTCTCTGTGTTCTCGTATACAGCAACGATCTGTGCCGGTGTTGTATCCTTGGAACCAAGACCGTAACGGCCTGTGAATACCGGAACCTTATCGAACTTGGAGCCCTTTAATGCTGCAACAACATCAAGGTATAACGGCTCGCCGATGGAACCCGGCTCTTTTGTTCTGTCGAGTACGGAAATCTGCTTAACAGTATCCGGAATTGCCTCGATCAGGGCTTCTGTACAGAACGGTCTGTACAGACGAACTTTGACAACGCCGACCTTCTTACCCTGTTTTGCAAGGTAGTCGATTGTCTCCTCGATTGTATCGTTTACGGAACCCATAGCGATGATAACGTGCTCAGCGTCAGCAGCTCCGTAGTAGTTGAACAGCTTGTAATCTGTGCCGATCTTAGCATTTACTTTATCCATGTACTCCTGTACGATTGCCGGAAGAGCATCGTAGTACGGGTTACATGCCTCTCTTGCCTGGAAGAAGATATCCGGGTTCTGAGCGGAACCTCTCTGTACCGGATGGTTCGGGTTCAGAGCGTTCTTACGGAATGCATCAATGGCGTCCATATCAGCCATTTCTTTTAAATCTTCGTAATCCCATGTCTCGATCTTCTGGATCTCGTGGGAAGTACGGAAACCGTCGAAGAAGTTGATGAACGGAACTTTACCCTTTAATGCTGCAAGGTGTGCAACCGGTGTTAAATCCATAACTTCCTGTACGCTGGATTCGCAGAGCATTGCGCATCCGGTCTGACGACAGGCATAAACGTCGGAGTGGTCACCGAAAATATTTAATGCGTGAGTTGCTACACAACGAGCGGATACGTTGAATACGCCCGGAAGCTGCTCACCAGCGATCTTATAGAGATCCGGGATCATAAGAAGAAGACCCTGAGAAGCTGTATAAGTTGTTGTTAATGCACCTGCTGCAAGGGAGCCATGTACGGCACCGGCAGCACCTGCCTCGGACTGCATCTCAGTAATCTGTACCGGCTGTCCGAACATGTTTGTTCTTCCATCGGTTGCCCATTCATCGGTAGCTTCCGCCATCGGAGAAGAAGGGGTAATCGGGTAGATGGCTGCTACATCCGTAAATGCATAGGAAGCATGAGCGGCTGCATGGTTACCATCCATGGTTTTCATTTTTCTTGCCATAGTTGATTTCCTCCTATAAAGTGTATAAATATGTAAATATTTATTTAACTAGCTTGTGTCCTGCATACACAGAACATCTATAGATTATTATAGCAATTTTTCCCTAAAATGCAAATCAAAAACACTGGAATCATGTACCAAATCATAAACAATATTAAAATTTCCGTACCATCTTTCCACATTATGGAATATTATCCGCATTGTGAGAATAGTTATTTGGTTAGTTCTAAGAAACTAATATTTCAGCTCCGAGTTAGCTTTGGCAAACCAATACATCAATAAAGACCTTTCATTTTGATATGTATTTCCTTTAAATAAAAAGTGGCAATCCAGGAAATGTATTTTATTCCTGTTCACCACTTTTTTATATAAAGTAAGGATTTAATTTTCCATGCACTCAGCTGACCAGTTTTTTCAGCCACGGATAATCCGTTCTATGTGACAGACTCGGTCTCTTACCGGCAAGTGAAATCCTCTTCTGTCTCTTACTGCCCATTCGGAGAAATCAGCCCCATGTCAGATGGTGCCTGGTTCGTCTCCGCCGCAGCCGCCGTCGTGGCCTCGTTCACATATCCTGGACCATAATTCTCGCCCGGGGATGGCACTGCCGTTGTCGGCGCAGCTGTTGTCTCCAGTGCCGTCGTCGCCGCCGCTGTTGTCTCTGCAGGTGCTGCTGCCGTTGTCTCTCCCGCTGCCTCAGAGGACGCAGCCGATGCATCGGCAGATGCAGATTCTGTCGCTGCCACAGTACCGGAAGTGTTGCGCTTGATGGTCGCCGCCTTTCCGGTGTAGGTGCTGTTGTGGAGAAGCACATCGCTCACAACCTGTCCGTTCTTCTTCGTGATCAGCTTTGTCTGCCATCTGCTGCCCGGAGTTGCCGCTTTCGCAACGACCTCTACACCCGGCTCCAGTGTTGGATCCTCGACGTAGGTCGGTGTCGGCGGATCCAGCTCCTTAATCTTCTCAGAATGCATGGAAACAGTCACGCCGTCTTCCAGAATCGGATTTCCGTAGATGGATACCGTCAGTGTCTGGTTGGAGTATGCCGCCTTGATTCCCACTGCAGTCTTTGAGTTGTTTACAAACCGCAGATCCGGACCGGCATAGCCGTCGTAGCTGACCATTGCATCCTCACCGGGAGTTACATAGGACGGCTCGTAGGTATGGGCATGGCGCTCAGTGGTCTTGAGACCTGCGAATACGACCGCATTGTAAAGAGTCGAGGACACCTGGCAGACACCGCCGCCCGGTTCCTGTACCACAACGCCGTTTGAGTAGGCGCCCGCCGGTTTGTAACCTTTTTCCGTTGTACGGTTTCCCGTCATCTTATTGAAGGAGAATTCCTCGCCAGGCTTAATGATCGTTCCGTTGATCGCCGCGCAGGCAAGACGGATATTCTCATTTCTGTCCTTGTTTGTCGTTGTCTTTGTCGTGTAGGTTCCGATGCGCTTAAAATTTTCCCGCGCCTGGGCCTCCGTGATCTCCGGCTGGACCTCGTCTGCTGTCGCCGTGATCGTCTTATTGTACTCTCCCGCCTTCATAGCAGAGAGAATATCAGATGTGAGTTTCTCCTGATCGATCTTCTTTCCGGTCTGGGCACCGGCAAATGTGAATTTATCGGATGCCTTATCATAAGTAGAGATCGATCCATTCTTCGGCTCCACATCCCATTTTGCGGCAAGCGCTTTTACTTCCACCTGAACCGCGTCATCGAGACCGTCAGTCTCCACGGTATAATCCCCGGATTCCTTCTTCGCAAATGCTTTTTCGATTACAGCGTCCACATTCGCTTCCATCAGGTTCGGGAGATCCGCGGTCTCATCGCCGAAGGAGACCTTCATCTCCCAGCCCATATCTTCCAGGACCTTCTTGATCGCCTCTGTTTTTGTCAGACCATGGACCTGGACTCCGTTCACAGTGATCTCCGCTGCCATCTCTGTCTCAGGCTCTGTCGTCTCTGTCTCCGATTCACTTTCCACGCTGGTTTTATCGTCTTCGGACCGCGCGCAGCTCTGAAAGCCCACCGCCGCACAGATCAGTAAGATCAGAACTCCGATCACGATCAGTACGATCTTTGCCATATCCGGTCCCTGGCGTCTTCCGCGCCGTCTTCCGGAACCTCCTCTTCTGGATCCGGTTCCCCGGCTTCTCGCATTCTGGACTGCCATGATGCGGTCCGCGCTGCTTGACTGGCG
Source organism: Clostridium sp. MCC328 (assembly GCF_018785465.1). Classification (NCBI taxonomy): domain Bacteria; kingdom Bacillati; phylum Bacillota; class Clostridia; order Eubacteriales; family Clostridiaceae; genus Clostridium; species Clostridium sp. MCC328. The sequence goes on along the minus strand of NZ_WQPW01000037.1, from coordinate 44,237 downwards.
GAAACGTCTTCCGCCCGCTCTGCTGTTTCTGTATGTGTCACTCATTTCTTCTCACCTTTTATCTTAAACCATTGATGTTCTCTGCTCCGTCAGTTCAGTATTTCAAGGGTGCAGATATGCAGGTACTAGTATAGCATAATTTATAGAAAATGGAATAACAGAAATCTTAAATTTTATTCACAATTTTGTCTCAAATATGTTAAACTAGGTAACAGTTGGAAATTATTTCGGAAAGGATATTTATTATGAAATTAATAGATCTTCACATACACTCCACCGCCTCCGACGGCTCCTTAACTCCCACGGAGGTCGTAAACCGCGCCAACGATCTCGGTCTCACCGCAATGGCCCTCACGGACCATGATACCGTCGCAGGAATCGACGAGGCCCTTGAAGCCGCAAAAGATCTTGACATGGAGGTCATCCCGGGAATTGAGGTCTCCTGTATCTATAAAGGAAAAGAGATCCATATCCTGGGGCTCTACATTGATCATAAGGATCCGAAGCTGCTCTCCTTTCTAAAGGAAGCGTCCAGAAAACGCTATGACCGCAATATGGAAATGTTGACCGCATTTAATAAGGATGGATTTGAGATCACTGAGGAAGATCTCCTCTGCGGAAATCCCGGAACCGTCATCACCCGTGCTCATTTTGCGAGAGCGCTCTTAAAGAACGGATATGTAACTTCCGTTGACCAGGCTTTTAAAAAATATTTAAACCCGGACCGCCCATATTACCGATCCAGGGAACTTATCACCCCGGAGGAAGTTCTCGCGACACTTCTCGGCTCCGGCGGTTTCCCGGTTCTCGCCCATCCGCTCCAGTATAAGCTCGGCTGGGCCGGCACGGAGGAACTCGTCTCCATGCTCACTGACCATGGTCTCCGCGGTCTCGAGTGTTTCCACTCTTCCAATAACCAGGATGAGAGCGGAAAGCTCCGCAAACTCGCAAAAAAATACTCCCTCGCCCTCACTGGCGGCTCTGACTTTCACGGTGCCGCAAAACCCGATATCGAGATCGGTTCCGGCCGCGGTGGGCTTCGGGTTTCGGCGCTTTACCTGGATGATATCAAACTTTCTATGTTCATGGCTGGAGTGGGCAGAAGCTAAACAGCTATTGTTCTCAATATTTGCCGTACCGCCGCAGAGATCTTCGCCGCCAGCCTATGATCTCCCCCGCCGGAAGTTATTCCGACAACCGTATCGCCGTCTTTCGCGATTCCCGGAAAATAAAAATCACATTGATCCCGGTTTGACGCATTGTTTACCGGGATCTTTTTTTTGCGGCAGTCACAGACTATCTTTTCATTTACCTCCGGGGCTGCTGCTGCAAGAACAAATACAAATCGAGAAGCTTCTCCCACATTTCCCAGACTTTCAAGGTCCGTCTCATCATATCGTTTTTTCTTCCAGAGAACCTTTTCCCGCAGTTCCTCACATACTTCCGGAGATACAACAGTGATCTCGCACCCGAACTCCAAAAGCGTCCGCACCCTCCTCATCGCGATCTTTCCGCCGCCGACTACAAGCACTTGCCGCCCCTCAAGGTCCACAAACAATGGAAAATATGCCATTTTTTTCGATCCTTTCCCGGTTTTTGGTACATTTTCGACAGTCCGCCCTGCCTCCGCCAGATCTTTCCCATAAATTCCATAAAAATCCAGTTTAGGTTGTTAAAATTTTATCTATTCCGTCGATTGTTTTTTCCTTACCCATCTGGTAGAATTCAAATCGTTAAAAGAAAAACGAAGTGACAAAGCAAAACAAGCGTAACTGGAATGAAAACAGGATTCGTAACAGCTGCCATGTATCCGCCCGGAGAACTGTCGGAGACAGCTTTCACAGGCAATGGCACTAAGAAGTTACAGCCAGTTACAATCACCTTTTAAGGAGGTAACGAATTATGAAATTAAAAATGAGAAACATTTCCAATCTTGATACATTTTTCAAAGTCATCAACCAGTGTGACGGCGCTGTTGAGTTAAGTCTTCCGGAGGGCGGAAGCGTAAACTTAAAATCCAAGCTCAGCCAGTACTTCTCAATGGCTACCGTATTTTCTAACGGCAGTATCAAGGAGTTAAGCCTCACCACTCACAACGATGAAGATTCCAAGCGCCTGATCCAGTACATGGTTCAGGGCTGCTAAGCAGATCACAATAAAGCTGTCCCCACCGCGCCAAAAGGCAGCGGCAGGTTTAGCCCGCCGCTAGTCGGCCATAACAAACCCTCTGGCGGCCAGACTGGAGAGCAATTCTTCCTTCCTTGCGAAGAAAGTTCCCTGTGCCATCTGGCTGCTGCCCCCGCCTCTCCCGGAGAGTTCCCCATTTAATTCCTTCGAGAGAGCGCGCATATCCTCGCTCTGGCTCCCCAGAACATAAGAGAATCCCCCATTCACACTTTCTGACAGAGCGAGGACAATCCCCCCCTTCTTACCTTCCAGCGCGAAATTCACAAAATGGCGGAGTTCCGTCATATCGAGTCCGTCTTCTATCCAGCAGATCTTGCTATTTCCACCGTTTAACTGATCCGCATAGATCTTCATGAGTTTTCTTGACATCTCCGAGCACTTTGCCTGCGTCATCGTCAGCTCATTTTTTACCTTTTCCACAGCATCCGCAGTCTTTCCAGCCTTTGCGGATAAAAGAACAGAGATCTTCTGAAGCTCTTCTCTCTTTTTCTCATAATCCATAACTGCAGCCTCACCACAGAGCAGGGAAATTCTCACGCCGCCCTTGTAGTGGATCATGGTCAGGAACTTTACAAGTCCGATCTCCCCCGTCGTCTTCACATGGGTACCACAGCAGGCACAGGTATCACCGCCAGGGATGCTGACGATACGGATAGCACCGGTGAGTTCTTTTTTGCTCCGATAATCCATATGGGCAAGTTCCTCAGCAGACGGGAATCCCGCATATATCTCCCGATCTTCCCAGATAATTCTGTTTGCCTTCTTCTCAATCTCCATGAGATCTTCCCACTCTAACAGGCCATTGAGATCGATGGTGATCTCCTCAGTCCCCATATGGAATCCCACATTGTCATACCCATACTTCGCGTGAATCAGCCCGGACACAAGATGTTCGCCAGAATGTCCCTGCATATTCTGGAATCTTCTGTCCCAGTTGATCTCACCTGTCACAGTCTCACCGACCGCAAGCGGCGCATCCGTATAGTGGACGATCTCTCCCTTTACATCATGGACTGCCGTTACATGCGCTCCGCCAAGAATTCCTGTATCATATGGCTGTCCGCCGCCTTCCGGATAGAATGCGGTCTGGTCCAGAGCCACCTCATATCCCTTTTTCCCTTTTTCGCAGGAAAGTACTTTCGCCTCGAATGTGCGGATATATGCGGAATCATAGAATAGTTTTTTCATAATTCGTTTCTCCTCTTATATTTCTGCTAGTGTACCTAGGCGCCGCTGCCGTCCACACGATATCCATCCGGAGCCACCGTGTTGGTCAGCAGGCTACCATTTTTCTTCCCATCTCTTATAAAAATTGCTGCGGGTATCTTTGCTGACTTTTCACTTTCCCATCATACCACATGAAGCAGCAAAAGTACACTCACGTTCGGTCCATATAGAATTTTTCCTTCAGCAACTGCTTCTGCCGGGAATGAACTGCAACATTTTTCATCTTCAGAGTGAAAGTCTGACATGCCATGATGCATATACTGGAAGTGTAAAGATAATTCCGGAGGAATTAACATGAGTGATTTAGCTGCTACAAACTGTGGATGTGGATGCGATGCTCCGGCATCAGGATGCGGCGGATGCGGCAACAACATGATCTGGATCATCCTGCTCCTGTGCTGCTGCGGCGGATACGGACATAACGGCGGTGGATGCGGATGCGGCAACGGCTGCGACAACAGCTGTATCTGGATCATTCTCCTTCTCTGCTGCTGCGGCGGATGGGGAAATGGATGCGGTTTCGGCTGCTGACCGAACCGGCATCTCAAGATACTGTGGGGCGGCTAACGGCCGCCCTTTCTGTTCGTTCTCTCTGTATTTTCTTCTTTCTGAGGCCTGTTTTCCTTTTTTCTCCTCTCGCACTCCTCATCGATCTCGTAGACAGTATTTCCATCTATGACAAGTCTTCCCACGTTCTCTCCTCCCTGGGCTGGAGTCCCTTTCCCTATATTTTATTCCCCTGTCCTCTTTTCCGTGCATTTTTCGCATGAATCCGCCGGTCCTCTCATATATTGTCACATGCAGGAGGTCCCAATATGAGTGAAAAAGATTTAAAGCTGACCGACCTGGACTATGCCACAGGTGATCATCACTTACAGATGATGAAGGCCGCTCTTCCCTATCTGGATATCAGACGGCAGCGGTCTCTCTCCATGTTCATCCGTGCCAGGGAGATGATGCACACCATGGAATTTTTCCGGGAGAACGATGACGGGATGATGAGCGTATGTTCCCTGGAGTCCCCGAACCCATCCGTCGAAGATATGCTGAGTGCAGTCCGCCCATATGCAAATAAGGCGGAACAGGATACCATCGATATGATCTCTCGCTTTCTTGCCAGCCGCCGCGGACGATCCGGTTCCGGGCTCACTCCGGAACAGCTGTTTTCCATTCTTCCCCCGGATATGCAGGCACAATACGAAACCCTGCAGTTAGTCATGCAGAGTTTTGCCCCAGGAGGATCTGCCCATGGAACAACATGATCAGGAAAGATCCTGGAAATCAGATCCGCGGCTCCATCACATGGATGCGAAAAAGATCGCTTTACTGGCTTCCTTCGCCGATGAACTGGCCGCAGCCCCAGAAGCTCAAAGAATGAATCTATTTTTAGATCTGCACCGGAAGATGCGGCAGTCCAATCTGGTTTTTTCCAGCGAGGAGCGGGATCTGCTCTTTTCCATCCTGACAGAAAATCTGTCGCCGGATGGCAGAAAGAAGGCAGAAATGATCCGTCGCCTTGCCGGACAGTTCTCACCAAAATAAGGTGTATTCTGTCCTGCAAGATTTAGAGATGTCTGCTGCAGGCAAAACCATCAGGTGCGTATAGTCAAAAAGATCCCTGGAATTTCGCCACCAGTGTGAGCGATTCCAGGGATCTCTTTACTTTTACATTCCTTCCAGTTCTTCCACCTCACCGGCGATCATGATTCTCGTTCCGGAATCCATAGACTGAATCAGCATTCTCACATAGGACTGGGCAAGCTGAATCCCGCAGAAAGACTTATTCTTTGCGCCGGATTGCTGGCAGTTGACCACAAGAGCCGGGTATCCTTCAGAACCTTCCTCCGGTTTCAGGATCATGCCAAAGTTCGAGAACGCTCGCATCTCCTCCAGATTCACATACTGGTTCGACAACAAGCCAGACGGCTTCTTTGCGGTGATAACACCGAATCCATCCGCTTCCGGATCTGTGATCCAGTAATCGTCCGATGTCAGTTTATGATACGGGACGAGACTTCCCGGATCATTTTCGTTTCCAAAGGTGCTCTCCAGGCGGTAAGCGCCGTAAATATCGGAATCTTCTCCCTGTGCGCCGGAAATATAACAGTTGACAGAGAAATTCTCCTGCCAAACCCCGTTTTCCGTTCTGGAGAGGTAGAGCATTCTCGAATTCCCCGGCAGCTGTTTTCTTTTCACTTTTACAACTTTATCGCTGGAACCATTTCCTGTATTTGTCTTTACCATGTCGGTATCATTTTCTATATTATTTATGATCAGAACCAGGCTGTTCACATCATCTGCGATTCCCATCTTGTCGATCCAGCGTCCCTTGTCCTGCTGAGTCTTCCATCCAAGATCCACCGCAACCTCGTCATCTGCCGTCTGTGTCTCCAATGTGATTGTATCTACCTGGGTAGTTTTTGCCGCACCAAACACCGTTCCGCCGGAAATTCCGATCGCCGCTGTCAGCGCAAGAAATATCGCATATAAGCGTTTTCGCATGCAAAAATCTCCTTTTAAAATCAAATTCCGCACATAGGTCAAAAAGACCCACGCTTATATGTATAGTACCATACTTTACACCGCTTGTCACTGAAAAATGCATACTGACGAAATTTTGCCACAAAAATCCCCCGGCCAGCCGCATTTCCGCTGCCAGCCGGGGAACTTCTTATATCTTCAGTCTGCAGGTGCTGCCGCGCCCTGCCTTCTCTTTACTTCAAATACTTCTCAAACCACCCCATCATCTCCGTCATTCTGCGGATTCTGTGTTTCGGTTTACCGCTTCTTGAGAGTTCGTGGTTCTCGCCATGGAAGAGGCACATGCGGGCTTCAACGCCGAAGTATTTTAACGCGGAGAACATCTGGATCGCGTCGCCCATCCAGCAGCGGTAGTCTTCGTCTGACTGGATAAAGAGGGTCGGAGTTTTCGCCATGTTCGCGTATTTGAGCGGGGAGTGCTGCCACATCTTCTCCTGGCTGTTCCACGGATCTGCCTTGATCTGATCCATATTGAAGTAATAGCCAATATCGGTGGTCATGCACTTGGATACCCAGTTGGAGATACTTCTCTGGGAGCAGGCTGCCGCGAATCTTGTGGTATTTCCGATTACCCAGTTTGTCATAAATCCGCCGTAGCTTCCGCCCATAACGCCCAGATGCTTCTCATCAACCTGCGGATAGCGCTTCAATACCTCATCTGTGAGTGCCATGCAGCATTCAAAGTCGATTCCGCCGTGCTTTCCGGTAATGTCAGCGAACTCATTTCCGCGTCCGTCGCTTCCTAACGGGTTTGTAAAGAATACAAAGTATCCGGCGTTCGCGAATACCTCACTCTCGTGGAAGAAGGTCGGTCCAAAGGTTGCCCGCGGGCCGCCGTGGATCGTTAAGATACCAGGATATGTCTTATCCGGGTCGAAGTTCACCGGTTTGATCACATAGCCGTCCAGCTCCAGATCTTTATATGTAAAGATAAACTCCTCAACCGGGCAAACACTTCTCTCCGCCATCACCGCGTCGTTAAAGGAAGTGAGCTTCGTCTCCTCTTTTCCGTCAAAGGCGTAGCACTCGGTGAGCCCCATATCACGCATTCCTGTAAAGTAAATGGTATCGCCGGACTTCGCCAGTGTGTGGACGCTTCCCTGGCGGTCCAGGATCGTCTCCATATGTCCCTTGGCATCAAAGGTGCGGATCACACTCTGTTTTCTTAATGTAGCGATAAAGTAGATCTTATCCTCGTCATGAACTGCGGAGACACCGTCCGCGAACTTGCAGTCACAGCAGATGGAGTTGTGGACGCTGTCATCGTAATCGGAAAGAAGCTCCACTTTGCCGTCCTCTACTGTATACAGCTTGTCATTCTCGTTGAAACCGTATTCCTTCATGTAGGAACCGAAGAAGGTCACTTTGCCTTTCAGGATGCACGCGTAGTCGATGCTCATATCCTTCTGCTCCACAAGGGTCTCAAGCTCACCGGTGGAGACCGTATACTGCTTTAATCCCTGGTAAACATCCTTCTTGTCGGTATAAAGACTGGAAACATAGAGGATTGTATCGTCTCCCTCTACCCAGGAAGCCTCAACATTCTCATAATCCGGAGTCACGATCTCGCAGGAGCCGCTTTCCAGATCATAGACCGCCAGTCTTGTTCTCTTCTTATTTACAATGCCCTGACCATTTGCCCAGAACGGAAGCTCGTCGAATACCTCGTAGTCCTTCTCTTCCTTCCAGGCCTTGAGAGCGGCCTTTTTCTCCTCGCCCTCTTCCATATGAGAGAGATCCGGCTTATTGTAATCATATTTTACCGTGAGGACAAGTTTATTTCCGGCCTTTTTCATCTTCACTGCCTTATACGGAACAGCGAAAGCAAGCTGTGCTTCACCGCCGTGGATATTTAAGGTATAGAAGCAGGTCCAGTCTTCCTCATTCTTCGCTTTTTCCTGATAAGCCTTCTCACGGTCCGCAATAAAGAGGACCGTCTCGGAATCCATCCAGATAAATGTGCGTTCTTTCTTTCCGCTTGTCAGTCTGGACGTTTTCTTTGTCTCCATATCATAGAGCCATAAGCAGGACTCATAGCAGTTGTCCTTCTCGCTGGCATCCACCACCGCCATCACCGCGTGCTTTCCATCCGGTGCCGGGGTAAAGATCGTGGGATAATGATAATTTGTAAAGTCTCTGATATCGATCTGTTTCATGGTTCCAGGTCCTCTCTTTCCTTTTTATATATGTAGTTTTATCGCAGGATCATTTCCCTGTCAAATTTATTATACTTACAAAAGAAGCTGCCCTCACAGCCCTGCACAGCATCCACTGCATCCATTTCTGTCGGCATTTCCTATTACACAAAATACCCCCGCCAGAATACCGGCGGGGGCATACGAATGTCTCCTTATTTGCCTTCCGTCAGATGGCATGCCACGAAATGATTCGGTTCGATCTCGCGGAGTACCGGTTCCTCGCTTCTGCAACGGTCTGTCGCATACGGACAGCGGGCAGCAAAACGGCAGCCTGGCTTCGGGTTGATCGGGGAAGTGATCTCACCCTTTAAGATGATACGCTCTCTCTTCTTTTTCAGGCTTGGTACCGGAATTGCAGAGAGCAGAGCCTGTGTATACGGATGAGTCGGCTTATCGAAAAGCTGTTCAGACGGAGCTTTCTCGATGAGCTGTCCAAGATACATAACCGCGATATCATCCGCAAAGTGGTTGACAACGGAAAGGTCGTGTGTGATGAAGATATAGGTCAATCCCATCTGTTCCTGAAGATCCTGCATCAGGTTTAAGATCTGTGCCTGAATGGATACGTCAAGGGCAGAAACCGGCTCGTCGCATACAATAAGCTTCGGTTTCATCGCAAGCGCTCTCGCGATACCGATACGCTGGCGGCGGCCGCCGTCAAGCTCATGCGGATATGTATTGATCAGGCGGTCCGCAAGACCTACGACCTGCATCAGCTCACGCACACGGTCCATACGGGCTTTCGGGTCCGTAATAAGCTTCTGGAGCTTTAACGGCTCAGCAATGATCTCACTGACTGTTTTTCTCGGGTCAAGGGACGCGTACGGGTCCTGAAAGATCAACTGCATGTCACGTCTTAAGAGACGGAGTTCATTTTTATTCTTTTTACATACATCCTCACCGTCGAAGATGACCTCACCGGAGGTCGGCTCGATGAGACGTAAGATCGAACGTCCTGTGGTGGACTTACCGCATCCGGACTCACCTACGATACCGAGGGTCTTTCCACGTTCCAGAGTGAAGTTCACGTCATCGACCGCATGGAGCAGTCCCTTTGGAGTGTTGAAATATTTTTTCAGGTGTTTTACTTCAAGGATCGTATCTGCCATTACTGCTCACTCCTTTCAATGGAAAATCCCGGCTCTTCGTAGCGGACGCAGCGCACATAATGCGTATCGCTCGCCCACTTCTTTTCCGGTCTGTCTTTTTTGCACGCTTCTGTGCAGTACTTACATCTCGGGGAGAACGGGCAGCCTTTCGGAAGGTTTGTCGGATCCGGCATCAGGCCCGGAATCGGCTGAAGTCTCGCCTTGCGGTCCTCAATGTTCGGAAGAGAACCGAAAAGACCTTCTGTGTATGGGTGCATGGTATGGTTGAAGATATCTTCCAGAGTTCCATGCTCAACGATCTGTCCGGCATATACAACGGAGACCTCATCACAGACCTCTGCGATAATTCCCAGATCATGGGTGATCATGATCATCGCGGATCCAAATTTCTTTCTTAAATCCTTCATCGTCTCGAGAACCTGTGCCTGAATTGTCACATCGAGAGCGGTTGTCGGCTCATCGGCAAGAAGGAGCTTCGGGTTGCAGGCAAGAGCCATAGCGATAACGACACGCTGCTTCATACCACCGGAGAACTGGTGCGGATACTCGCCGAAACGTTCTCTCGGGATACCTACCACTTCCAGCATATCGCCGGCTTTCTGTTCAGCCTCTTTCTCACTGATCTTATCATGGAGCTTGATAACCTCGGCGATCTGGTCACCGACGGTGAGCACCGGGTTTAAGGATGTCATCGGATCCTGGAAGATCATGGAAACGGTATTTCCACGGATCGCCTCCAGCTCCTTCTGCGGCATATTTAAGATATCTTTTCCGTCAAGAAAGATGGAACCGTTTTTAATAACTCCCGGCGGGTCCGGAACGAGACGCAGGATTGAAAGAGCGGTTGTTGTCTTTCCGGATCCGGTCTCTCCTACCAGTCCTAATGTTTTTCCGTGCTCTAACTGGATATCAATGCCGTTTACCGCCTCTACAACGCCGTCATCGGTCTCATAATGGATCACAAGATCCTTAATATCAAGAATTAAGTTTTTGTTATCTTCCAATATTTTGTCCTCCCTACTTCTTCAGTTTCGGGTCTAACGCATCACGAAGACCATCGCCTAACAGGTTCAGGGAAAGGATCGTAATGATGATCGCAATACCCGGGAATACGGTCAGGTGCGGAGCGTTTCTTAAGTAAGCACGTCCGCCGGAAAGCATTGCGCCCCACTCCGGTGTCGGAGCCTTTACGCCGAGGCCCAGGAAGCTTAAACCGGATGTGGAAAGGATCGCGGATGCAACCTTTAAAGATACCTGAACGATGATCGGTGCCATACAGTTCGGGAGAATATGGGAGGAAATGATCTCGAAGTTGTTTGCTCCGATACATTTCGCCGCCTCTACAAATTCCTGATCCTTTACGGTAAGGACGGAAGCCCGGACGATTCGCGCGTAGCCAGGCACGGAAGAGATCGCGATGGCAAGCATTAAGTTGAAGATGCTCGGTCCAAGTGCGGATACAATCGTGATGGAAAGAAGAAGGCTCGGCACTGCAAGGAAGATATCCATGATACGCATGATCACGTTATCGATCTTTCCGCCGTAGAAGCCTGCGATCGCTCCTAAGGATCCGCCGATCAGAAGTGCGATGGATACGGCTACAACGCCGACGCTTAAGGATACTCTTGATCCGTGAACGAGACGTGCCAGAATATCACGTCCGAACTCATCTGTTCCGAGCCAGTGAGCCGCGCTCGGGGTCTGGAGACGGATAGCTGTGTTCTGTTTGATAACAACGGTATTGTAATCGAACAGGAAATCCGCAAAGATAGAGATCAGTACGAGGAGAGCGACGATTCCAAGACCGATCATTGCCATTTTATTCTTTTTTAAGCGGCGCCAGATCTCTTTAAACTGACCGCGCTTCTTTACAGCCGCGCCGGATGCCGCTTCCTGATTCTTTGATGTTCCCATACGCTTTCCTCCTTATTTTTTCTTATACTGCGCTTTGATACGCGGATCAATGAAAGCGTAGAGAATGTCCACGCAAAGGTTTACGATACTGAAGGTAATGGTCATCATGATAACGCCGCCGAGGACTAACGGGGCATCTTTACTCTTGATGGAGTCTACCAGGAGACGGCCAACGCCAGGCCATGCAAATACGGTCTCGGTAAGAGTCGCGCCGCCAAGAAGGGAACCGAACTGAAGGCCGATAACGGTAACGACCGGGATCAGTGCATTCTTTAATGCGTGTTTCCGGATCACCATTTTCTCCGGCACACCCTTCGCTCTCGCGGTACGGATATAATCCTGACGGATGACCTCAAGCATGGAGGAACGCGTCATACGGCAGATCAGCGCTGCGTCGCCGGTACCAAGGGTGATCGCCGGCATAATGTAGTTCTTCCAGGATCCCATACCGCCGGATGGAAGCCATCCAAGGTTTAAGGAGAATACGATAATGAGCATCAGGCCCAGCCAGAAGTTTGGCGTCGCGACACCCAATAGGGCGGCGACCATACCCACATTATCGATCATACTGTACTGCCTCGTGGCACTGATGATACCGATCGGAAGCGCGATGGCTACTGCCACCAGGATTGACCAGAACGCAAGCTTTGCTGTATTCGGGAATGCAGCCATGATCGTCGGGAAAACATCACGTTTTGTCTTGTAGGATTTACCCATATCGCCGTGAAGAAGGTTCAACATATATTTTCCGTACTGAACGATAACCGGCTGGTCAAGTCCGAGGTCTTTTCTTGTCGCTTCGATCGTCTCTGCGTCTGCCGACTCACCTGCGATCATCGCTGCTGTATCACCTGGCGAAAGGCTTAAGATGAAATAAACCATGAATGTCACGCCGATCAATACCGGGATCAGCATCGCAAGTCTCTTTAACACATATTTGCTCATGCACACCATCCAATCTACCGCATCCCGCGGCTGTTTTTTTGTGTTTCCGAAACCCGTCTATCGGGCCGAAGTTCCGGATCCTTGTCTCAGGGTTTCTGGAATGTTTTCCGGGCTTTCACCGGATTCTGGAAATAGGTACGGATCCCTTTCGTGATCCGTACCCTGTCTTTGCATGGACTCTGTCCTTTTTGGGGATCAGATATTATTTTTCGTAATGGCAGTTGCCAAGGTAATGCTGTGCGCCTTTGTGAAGCTTGAAGCCCTTTAAGTCTGCGCGGACACCGACGTTATCGTATTTGTAGTATAACGGGCACCACGGGGAGATCTCGTGGAGACGATCCTGAAGCTCCTTGTAGAGTCCCATACGCTTGGTATCATCGCTTTCCTCCTGAGCGGCGATAATGAGTTCGTCGACCTTCTCATCTGTTAAGAATGCACGGTTGCCGGTTGCACCATGGTTCTCAGAGTAGAATAACTGGTAGGTGCTTCCGTCTGCGTCAAAGCTTGTGTTGGACCATCCGAGGATGAACATCTCGTGATCACCTGCATTTAAGGAATCAAGCAATGCGCCCCACTCATAGGTAGAAATATCAACGGTGATTCCAACTTCAGCGAGCTGTGCCTGAACGATCTGCGCGGAACGTGTACGAACGTCACCGTTTACATAGAGACTGCACTCAAATCCATTCGGATAACCTGCTTCCGCAAGGAGCTCTTTTGCCTTTTCCGGATCGTACGGATAAGCTTCCTCCTCTTCAGACCAGCCCGGGATCGTGGAGTTGATATAGCTGTTTGCCACAGTACCGCGTCCCTCAATGATCGTATCAACGAAGGTCTGTTTATCCAGCGCGTAGTTGACTGCCTGACGGACTCTCTCGTCGGAGAACTTCTCTTTTGTCGTATTCATTCCGAGATACTCAATGGAAGAAGACGGCTGGGAAAGAAGCGCTACGTCGGAGTTTGCTTCCACATTCGCACAGTCTGTCGGGTCAACGTTCCATACAAGATCGACTTCTCCTGCCTCAAGAGCGATCGTTCTTGCACTTCCCTCCGGGATTACGCGGACAGTAATGGAAGTTGCGATCGGTTCTGTACCCCAGTATTTTTCGTTTTTTGTGAGGGTGTAGTGATCGTTCGGAACCCACTCCGTAACCGTGAACTCACCGGATCCGAGTACATTCTCCACATCGCCGTAAGCATCGCCTGCTGCTGTGACAGCTGCCTCAGAAACGATACTTAAGTTTGTCTGGGTAACGATTGTCTTGAACGCTGCGTATGGCTGTGTGAGTTTGAAGGTTACGTGGTAATCATCGTCAGCGATAACCTCTGCGATCTTTGAAGTATTGGACTTTGTCTTCGGCATATCCTTCGCACGGTCATACGTAAACTTTACATCCTTCGCTGTTACCGGTGTTCCGTCTGAGAAGCATGCATCCTCACGGAGCTTGAAGGTATACTCTGTATCACTCTTCATCTCATAGCTCTCAGCCAGATCAGGAACAAGGTTACCGTCATCGTCGATATCCATCAGTGTGCTGTATACGTGATGGATCAGTACTCCGGATGTGGTATCCTGCTGTCCTGCCGGATCCAGTGTGACAACATCTGCGCCCATAGCCACAACGATATCTGTCTTTGTGATCTCGCCGCTTCCGCCGTTATCGGTAGTTGTCTGCGCGCTGCCGCCCGCCGGTGCGTTTGTAGACTGATCAGTGTTTCCACCTCCGCAGGCTGTAAGGATCATAGCTGCTGCCATTGCCATTGCTGTTGTTCTTGCAATACCCCTTCTTTTCATTCACAAATTCCTCCTGTTTTTTTCTACCGCTCCCCACAGCGGTCGCACTTCATAACGGTAACATATGTCAGTATTCACTATACTCGTCATGCAGTACTTAGTTCGTTCTCATGAAGCAATGATAACAGTATTGAACATATTTGTCAATAATTTTCAATTTACAAGGGGTTAATTTAGCAATTTTCACAAATTATTGTGATCTTTTTTGTATTGTATTTACTGTACTCCTATTATACTGATAGGTTGTCCCTTTCGAAGATCCGCTGCCTATAAACCGTCTTTAACGAAGTCGGTGCTGCCGATCGCACTTCTCACTTCCGAGAGGCGCCCACGGCGTTTATTCGTCTCCTCCGGGTTATCCATGGCGGCGAAATATATCAGGGCGTTCGCCACAGACATATATCCCATCACGGAGTTATAAAAGAACAGGTCGTGGTTATTGCAGGTAAAAACGGTCGTTCCGTAGGCCGCGATCGGTGAAGTTCTCTGATCCGTGACGGCGATCTGCGGGATCTTTTTCTTATCGAGATATCTTGCGGTATTCACGATATGTTTCGCGTATCCGGGTACAGAAAAGATGATCGCGCAGTCCTCAGGCGTAGCGTGGGCCAGGTAATTATTGTAGAGAGCCCGGCTCAGATTCGAGAGATCGAGCGCCTCCAGCCCCAATGTCAGGAGTCTTCTCGTCGTGTAGGCACAGATTCCTGTCACCAGCTCGCTTCCCACCACATAGATCTTCCGGGACTGCCTGATGATCGCCACTGCGGAGAGGATATCCTTTAAGGAGACCTGTTCAAAGGTCTTCGCAATCACATTCTTCTCGTTCGCGACGAACTCCTGAAACATCTCCTCCTTGTCGTGATCACCGAACCGGATCCCGCCCACATGGTCCGCGATCCTGTTTAAACCGTCCCCATGGACCAGTCTCGTCTGTAAATGTTCCCGCAGACGATTCTTCATCTCCACGAAGCTCTGGGCCCCAATCTTCTTTGTGAACCTTAATATGGTCACCTCCGTCACACCCAATGTCTCTGAAAGCTCTTTCAGGGAGTAAAAGCAGACTTGATCCGGATATTTGAAGATAAAATCCGCGATCCTTTTCTGAACCGGGCTGAGTTTTTCATAGCTTGCGTTTACTTCTTCGAGAATTCCCATGCTCATCTCCTCCTGTTTTACTATTCAGCCCTATCCCCATTTTATCAGCGAATTCTCTGAATAGTTATAATTCACTATACATCGTACTATACATGATAGTGACATTATAACCGAACATTCCATGCATTTCCAGTATTTTTTGTATAATTTTCAAAGAATGGGTTCTTACACCTCCGGGCATCCCGTGTGGCCGCTTGCGGCGATCTGCGTCTTCGCACGGTTACGTGTCGTTGAAAAGGGGGCAGACACCTTCATGTCTGCCCCCGTCTTTCACATTTTAAATATTATCAATCTTCATAGTGGCAGTTGCCAAGGTAGTGCGTTGCGCCCTTGTGAAGCTTGAATCCCTTTAAGTCTGCGCGGACACCGACATTGTCATTTTTGTAGTATAACGGACACCACGGGGAGATCTCATGGAGATATACCTGAAGCTCTTTGTATAACTCCATACGCTTGGTGTCGTCACTCTCTTTCTGCGCGTTGATGATCAGCTCATCGACTTTATCATCAGTTAAGAATGCACGGTTACCGGTTGCTCCATGGTTTCCGGAATAGAATAACTGGTAAGTACTTCCATCCGCGTCGAAGCTTGAATTCGACCATCCGAGGAGGAACATCTCATGCTCACCTGCATTTAAGGAATCGAGAAGAGCGCCCCACTCATAGGTAGAGATATCAACCGTGATTCCAACCTCTGCAAGCTGGGCCTGAATGATCTGGGCGGAACGGGTACGAACGTCGCCGTTTACATAGATCTTGCATTCGAATCCGTTCGGATAGCCGGCTTCCGCAAGAAGCTCCTTCGCCTTCGCCGGATCATACGGATAAGCTTCCACCTCGTCGGTCCAGCCCGGGATCATCGAGTTGATGTAGCTGTTTGCTACAGTTCCACGACCCTCAATGATCGTATCAACAAATGTCTGTTTATCCAGCGCGTAATTGATCGCCTGTCTGACTCTCACATCCTTGAATTTCTCTTTTGTCGTATTCATACCGAGATATTCGATGGAAGAAGACGTCTGGCTCAACAGCGTCACATCCGGATTTGCCTCGATGTTCGCACAGTCTGTCGCGTCAACGTTCCATACAAGATCGACCTCTCCTGCCTCAAGGGCAATGGCGCGGGCGCTTCCCTCCGGGATCACACGGCAGGTGATCGTTGTAGCGATCGGCATCTCACCCCAGTATTTTTCGTTTCTTGCAAGGGTGTAGTGGTCGTTCGGAACCCACTCGGTAACCGTGAACCCTCCGGATCCGAGAATATTACCAACATCACCGTAGGACTCTCCCGCCGCTGTGACCGCCGCCTCGGAGACGATGCTTAAGTTGCTGTTTGTAATGATCGTCTTAAAAGCTGCATACGGCTGCGTCAGCTTGAAGGTAACATGGTGATCGTCATCCGCGATAACCTCCTCGATCTTGGAGGTATTGGATTTCGTCTTCGGCATATCCTTCGCGCGGTCAAATGTAAACTTTACATCCTTCGCTGTAACCGGCGTGCCATCGGAGAAGCATGCGTCCTGTCTCAGGGTGAAGGTATATTCCGTATCACTCTTCATCTCGTAGCTCTCTGCCAGATCCGGAACAAGGTTGCCATCATCATCGATATCCATCAAGGTACTGTACACATGTTTCATAAGTACAGATGATGTGGTATCCTGCTGTCCTGCCGGATCCAGGGTCACGACGTCAGAGGCCTGGGCAAAGACGATATCTGTCTTTGTGATATTTCCGCCGCCGGAGCTTTCCGCTGTCGCCTGAGTCTCACTGCCGCCTGCCGCCGCGGTCGTTGCCGCTGCATTGTTTCCGCCTCCGCACGCTGTCAGCACCATTGCTGCTCCGACAACGGCTGCCATCGATCTCGCTGCTGTTCTTTTTTTCATTCACATGCCCTCCTTCAAGTTATTTCTGTTTCGTCAGAGTGTTATTGGTAATCCGTGAATGTAAATATTTACTATACCTATATATACACTCTTTTCTGAATTTCATGATTAAAGGATATCATTTTCTAATATTTTTGTCAATAAAGTTTTCCTTTCTGCGCATTTTTTGTTTAATTTGTTTATTTTATTTGGTTTCAGCAATTCTATAGCCATAATCTATTTACAATTTGTTCAAAATTAACAAAGAGGGATTTCTGCTATGTATAGTAAACGCTAACACTTTCCGGTCTTCGTATCTTCAGATGGATCGTTTTATCCTTTATTTTCTCAAAAGGGCGGGATCAAAAAGATCCCGCCCCAAATTTCTCTGAATATTTATATTATCAGAAATTTATTAAACGATTTGAATGCTCCTGATTTCGCTGTATCTATTCTTCGTAATGGCAGTTACCAAGATAATGCTGTGCGCCTGCATGAAGAGTAAATCCCTTTAAGTCTGAGCGCACACCAACGTTATTCTCTTTGTAGTATAACGGACACCACGGAGATTCTTCATGAAGTACAAACTGGAGCTCTTTGTAAAGTTCCATACGTTTTGACTCTTCGCTCTCCCGCTGTGCAGAAAGGATCAGTTCATCAACCTTGTCATTTGAGAAGAATGCGCGGTTTCCGGTTGCACCATGATTTCCAGAATAGAATAACTGATAGGTACTTCCGTCCGGATCAAAGCTCGTGTTGGACCAGCCAAGAAGAAACATTTCGTGTTCGCCTGCATTTAAAGTATCAAGAAGGGCACCCCACTCATATGTGGAAATGTCAACCTTGATTCCTACATCCGCAAGCTGAGCCTGAAGAATCTGTGCAGAACGGGTACGGAGATCGCCATTTACAAAAATCGAGCATTCAAATCCATCCGGATATCCGGCTTCCGCCAACAATTCTTTCGCTTTTTCCGGATCATACGGATAAGCTTCCACTTCATCGGTCCATCCCGGGATTGCTGCATTGATATAGCTGTTTGCTACAAGACCGCGTCCTTCAATGATCGTGTCAACGAAGGTCTGCTTATCAAGGGCGTAGTTGATAGCCTGACGGACTCTCTTATCAGAAAACTTTTCTTTCTGGGTGTTCATTCCCACGTAGTCAATACCTGTTGACGGCTGCGAAAGAAGTTTTACGTCAGGATTTGACTCTACATTTGCGCAGTCTGTCGGATCTACGCTCCAGACAACATCAATCTCTCCTGCTTCAAGAGCGATCGTGCGGGCACTTCCCTCCGGGATCACACGACAGGTAATAGAGGTTGCGATCGGCATCTCCCCCCAATAATTATCGTTTCTTACAAGAGTATAATGATCGTTTGGCACCCACTCTGTTACTTTAAATGGCCCTGATCCGAGAAGATTATCCACATCACCATATGAATCTCCCGCTTCCGTCACGGCTTTCTCTGAAAGGATACTCAGGTTGTGCTGTGTTACGATTGTTTTAAATGCTGCATACGGCTCTGTCAGTTTAATCGTTACCTCATGATCCCCATTTACGGTAACCTCCTCGATCTTTGAGGTATTCGACTTTGTCTTCGGCATTCCCTTCGCGCGATCCAGAGAAAATTTAACATCCTGAGCTGTCACTGGAGTGCCGTCCCAGAAGCAGGCATCCTCGCGGAGTTTAAACACATACTCCGTGTCGCTCTTCATCTCATAGCTTTCTGCCAGATCCGGAACCACCTTTCCTTCATTATCAACGTCTAAAAGCGTACTGTACGCATGTTTCATCAGCACACCCGAAGTCGTATCCTGTTGTCCCGCAGGATCAAGCGTAACAATATCCGACGCCTGACCGACAACGATATCTGTTTTTGTGATCTTCCCGCTTTCTGCACTCTCAGAAGCTGTCTGAGTCTCTCCGCCGGAAGAAGCACCTGTCGTAGGAGCTGTAGTGTTTCCACCTCCACAGGCTGTGAGCACCATTGCTGCCCCCATAAGTGCCGCCATCGACCTCGCTGCTGTTCGTTTTTTCATTCGCATATCCTCCCTCTTATTTTCAGACAGGTATCTCATTTACACTGTCCTTCTCAAAATTTATGAAATAAGAATATCACCATTTGTTACTTATTGTCAATTAAATTCGTTATTTCACGATTGTTTTGGTGATTTTGTATATTTTACTTCCTATTTTTCGACATTATGTACACGTGCAAGGAACATATGTCTTTATTGACTCGTAGAAGCAAAAAAGGCACTGAAAGCCGTTTCTGCTTAAGAAGCGACTTTCAATGCCTCAATTTGCTACAGCAGGTCCCAGTCTCTATCACATGTCTGAACTGCTGCTCTTATTTATCGTAACTGTTCACTGCATTCAAGCTTATGCTTTACTGCAATCAACGCAGCAGATGCGCAGACCTGCTGAATCATTACTTTTTATTTTACAACAAGATTTACGATCTTCTTCGGAACATAGATCTCCTTCACGATGTTTCCGGTGATCTTTCCTTCTACCGCAGCTTTACCTGCAGCGATCGCATCCTCTTTTGCGATGTCAGCCGGAACCATGATGACCGCTTTTACCTTACCGTTTACCTGTACGGCAACCTCGATCTCATCGTCCTTCATCGCTTCCTCATCGCACTCCGGCCAGGTTGCGTGGAATACGCTGTCTGTGCCTCCAAGCTCTCTCCAGAGCTCCTCGCCAAGGTGCGGAGTAAACGGAGCCAGTAAGATCACGAAGGTCTTTAAGGTCTCCTTATCGATTCCGCCCTCTTTCTTCGCAACATCTGTCAGCTTATTGCAGTACTCCATGAATCCGGATACGACCGTATTCAAGCTGAACTGGTTGAAACGTGTCTCGATATCGTAGACAAGTTTGTGGCGGAGTTTCACCATCTCCTTTGTCTCCTTGATATCTTTGTCCTTGCTGTCCATAACAAGGTTGTAGAAACGGTTTAAGAATCTGGATACGCCCTCGATTCCTCTGTCATCCCACTCGGCGTCGAGCTCCGGCGGTCCAACGAAGAGCTCGTACATTCTTAACGCATCACAACCGTAATCTCTTACGAGATCATCCGGGGAAACGACATTTCCTTTGGACTTACTCATCTTGATACCGTTCTTACCGGTGATCATGCCCTGATTGAACAGCTTCTTGAACGGCTCATCAAAGTCAATCACTCCGATATCATATAAGAACTTCGTGTAGAATCTGGAGTACAGGAGGTGAAGAACGGCATGCTCAACACCGCCGATATACATATCTACCGGAAGGTACTTGTCTGCTTTCTCTTTGGATACGAGTTCCTGATCGTTCTTGTTATCGACATAACGTAAGAAGTACCAGGAGGAACCAGCCCACTGAGGCATTGTGTTTGTCTCACGTTTTGCCGGAGCGCCACAGCACGGGCAGGTGGTGTTTACCCAGGAGTCGATCGCCGCAAGCGGGGACTCACCGGTACCGGTCGGCTGATAGCTCTCAACCTCCGGAAGTTTTAACGGAAGTTCATCTTCCGGAACCGGAACATTGCCGCACTTCGGGCAGTGAACGATCGGGATCGGCTCGCCCCAGTAACGCTGACGGGAGAATACCCAGTCACGGAGCTTGTAGTTGACAGTCTTTTTACCGATACCCATCTTCTCGATGATGTGCGGAGCTTCTTTCTTTAATACGGAGGATTCCATGCCGTTCCACTCGCCGGAGTTGATCATGGTTCCCTTCGCGTCTGTGTAAGCTTCTGTCATATTCTCGATCTCTTTGCCATCCTGAGCGATAACCTGGATGATCGGGAGACCGAATTTCTTTGCGAACTCGAAGTCACGGTCATCATGGGCCGGTACGCACATGATGGCACCGGTACCGTAGTCAGCAAGTACATAGTCGGAGAGCCAGATCGGAACCTCTTTGCCGTTTAACGGGTTGATGGCGTAGGAGCCTGTGAATACGCCTGTCTTTTCCTTGCCCTGGAGACGGTCTACGTTGGACTTCATGGAAGCGTCGAAGATGTACTTCTCTACTGCTTCTCTTGTTTCGTCTGTCGCCAGCTCTTTCGCAAGCTTGTGCTCCGGGGAGAGAACCATAAATGTCGCGCCGTGGAGCGTATCCGGTCTTGTCGTGTAGACGGTGATCTTCTCGTCGCGTCCCTTTACCGGGAACTCAACCTCTGCACCGTAGGATTTGCCGATCCAGTCTGTCTGCATCTTTTTAACCTTCTCCGGCCAGTCGAGCTTGTTGAGGTCATCTAAGAGACGGTCTGCGTACGCTGTGATCTTCAACATCCACTGGCGGAGGTTCTTCTTTGTAACCGGTGTACCGCAGCGCTCGCAGCAGCCGTTTACAACTTCCTCGTTCGCAAGGCCTGTCTTACAGGACGGGCACCAGTTGATCGGGAATTCCTTCTCGTATGCAAGACCTTTTTTGAACATCTGTACGAAGATCCACTGGGTCCATTTGTAGAAGGACGGATCTGTCGTGTTTACTTCCATATCCCAGTCATAGAGCGCTGCGATCTGGTTGATCTGGCGTTTGATATTTTTGATATTTGACGCTGTGGAGATTGCCGGATGAACGCCCATCTTGATCGCGTAGTTCTCAGCCGGAAGACCAAACGCGTCCCAGCCCATCGGGTGGATCACATATTTTCCCTTTAATAACTGATAACGGCTCCATACATCGGAGATTACATAACCTCTCCAGTGACCTACATGAAGTCCGCTGCCGGACGGATACGGGAACATATCCAGGCAGTAATATTTTTCTTTCTTTCCATCATTGACATTGATCGGATTCTTTTCCCAGTTCTCACGCCACTTGCTCTCAATGGCGGTGTGGTTGTACTGTGCCATGACGCTTTTCTCCTCCATTTCATATCGTTGAAGGCGGTACAAAAATACGCTCCGCGGATTTCGACCGCCGCCGCTGCATTTACCAGAATCCGGGAACTGCCCGGTCCTGTTCGATTGCCTGACCGCTTTTCCGGCTGTCGGGCAACAAAAAAGTCCCTCTATCTCTATCATAATTTTATAGAGACGTGGGGGACTTAGATTCTCACGCGGTACCACTCTATTTCATACAGGGCTTTCACCCGTATGCACTCATTTTCCGATAACGGCGGAAACCGGCAATGCCTATCTGAGGATATCCGCAGACAGCGTTTCATTTTCCCGCTGCCCTGCCCGCTCTTTCAGCATGCTGCTCCGAGGCGAGTTCGGAAAGCTTCTGGACTCTGCCTCGCACCGCCCGGCAGTTCTCTGTACCCCGTCTTCTCTCTTACTGTTCCTCTTCGACGCATTTTAACTCAATAAATTTACCATAGAATCCCGGTTCTGTCAAGGTGTCATGCACAGCTCGATCCTGCAGTCATGCATGGTTCATATGCATGGTCGATTCTGCAGAAAACCAGTTGACTTTTTGGGGGTTCTTATTTAGTATGGAAGGACAGGTCTCTGCCTGAATTTTATCAGAAAAAGCGGTATTGCGGCATTTTTTCTGCCCGCCGCCAAAATACAAGGGGGATATCCATGGAATACATCCATAATCTGATCTGGCTCTGCCCGCTCCTCTTCATTGCGGGATTTATCGACTCTATCGCCGGAGGAGGCGGCCTGATCGCGCTTCCGGCTTATATGATGTGCGGAATGCCGATCTACTATGTTTACGGCTGCAACAAGTTCCAGTGCGCCTTCGGAAGCACCGTTGCGGCATGGAAATACTTTAAAAACGGCTGTCTCGACCTTAAGATCACGCTGATCAGCGCAGTGACCTCGTTCCTCTGCTCCATGCTCGGAACCAGAATCATCTTTTACCTCAAAGAGGAACAGATCCGCTCGATGTTAATGGTACTGCTTCCACTCACCGCGGTCCTCGTGATCTTTATGAAGAACGCCTGGAACTATACCGATACGAAAAAGCCGCTGATCCTACCGAATGTGCTCCGCGCCCTTTTCATCGGAATGACCATCGGTCTTTACGACAGTCTCTACGGGCCGGGCGGCGGTACGATCGCCATGCTGCTCTTCACGTTTCTTTTAAAATACGATGTCCGCACGGCCTCCGGAAACGCGAAGCTCACGTTGATCGTTTCCAACTACACAGCGCTTCTCTCCTATATCCTTTCCGGAAATGTGTTCTACATGATCGCGATCCCATGTGCCGTAAGCAACGTTCTCGGAAACTATATCGGTGCCGGCTTCGCCATCAAAAACGGCGCGAAGATCATCCGGCCGGTGATGATCTGCGTGGTGACGGTGCTGATCGTGAAAATTGTTCTTGGAAAGTAAACTGATACGAGCGTGCTTATTTTACATAGGCACGCTCGTTTACTATCATCCATTCACCCGTATCCGTTTTCCCGCTATTTCCCTCTTACCAAGCCGGAAACTACCTGCGCTTTCCATCCCAGCTTCCGTCCGGGATCGGGTTGAAATAGTACCATTTTTCATTGATCTCGATCTCCCGGCACTTAGTTAAATCCGAAGAACTTCTGCGCGATCTTATATCCCGCGATGGAGAGGGATCTTCCGCCTTTTCCCGGAAGGTTCATGCCCTGTCCCAAGAAGCCCCAGCGGAGGCGCAGGTAGAGCGCCGGATTGGATTTCTTTAACTCTTCCCACAACGCTTTTTTCTTTTCCATATTCTCCTCACTGCCGGACTTGATCGCAAGGATCGAGCAGATGACCATCATGATCTCCAGATAGCGGACCATATAGTGGCGGAGCTTCCGGTTCTGGATCTTTGTCACATCGTAGTAGCCAAGCATCAGCCTCGTCACACGGATCTGCTGATCGATCCTTCCGATCATGACCTGTTCGTTGACAGACTGGTCCGAGCGGCCGATAAAATAGCGGTAGAAGTTCACATTAAGATAGTACATCGTATGTACATGCGGGAGTGGCTCGTAGACAAAGATATTGTCCACATAGAACGTGTGCTCCGGGAGTTCCAGCTTACAGTCCCTTAAGAGCTCGGTGCGGTAGATCACGGAGTGCATCAGGATATACTGTCCTGCTACGAATACCTTCACATCGTTCCAGCTAAAGAGCTCATCTTTCGGAAGTGCCAGCTTGTAGCTCATGACCTTCTTGTGTCTTGCGCCCTGTTTCTCATAGACAAAGTTTGTGATCAGCATATCGAGGGTATCTTTTCCATAGACGAAGCGGCGCAGGGTGTCAAGCACCTGTCTGTATGCCTGCTCATTGACCCAGTCATCACTGTCCACGACCTTAAAATAGATCCCGGTAGCGGCCTTTAATCCCGCGTTTACCGCAGCGCCATGTCCGCCGTTCTCCTGATGGATCGCTTTGCAGATCCCCGGATATTCTTTCTCGTAGCGGTCAGCGATCTCGGCCGTATTGTCTTTTGTGGAACCGTCGTCCACGATCAGGATCTCCACCTCATTTCCGCCCGGAAGCAGAGACTTGATACAATTTTCCATATACGCCGCTGAATTGTAGCACGGAATTGCTATCGATAACAGCTTCAAAATTGTTTCCTCCTTACGTTCCCCCTGATAGGGAATTTTTCGTTACCGGCTGTGTAGGACACGGACGGCAGCGATTTTCGACTCAGTTGTTCTTATTTTAGCATAAATTATCTGAAAATGCAAAAAATTATTTCTTTCGATTCTCTTTCATCCCCTAAGCTTCTGACCAGCTTCTGCTACCCAGGACCATGCAAAATTTTCTGTGCGGAAAATTCCCGTCTGTGTACAGTAACAAATTTCCATCTAAGTCCCATCACAAAACTTTGAGTTTTTTCTTCCATAATCACTTAAAATATGGTAAAATATCTGAAAATACATAAAAGCAGGCCGCTTTCTACCGATCCGCGGAGAAAACTTATCCGCGGCTCCCACTTAAGCAGATCTGCCCCAACGATATCGGTATGAAATAGAAATGAGGGATTCGATATGGCAAAGAAAAGACTTGTTTTAGCACTTGGACATGACGCTCTCGGAACGAACCTTCCGGAGCAGAAGACAGCCGTTACAAAAACAGCGAAAGCCATCGCTGATTTTATTCAGGACGGCTGGCAGGTTGTGATCACCCACGGAAACACTCCGCAGCTCGGCATGATCCACACCGCGTTAAATGAATTTGCGAAAAATCATGAAGGTTACACTCCGGCTCCGATGTCCGTCTGCTCCGCAATGAGCCAGGGATATATCGGCTACGATCTCCAGAACGCTCTCCGCTCCGAGCTTATCAAACGCGGCATTTACAAAGCTGTATCTACGATCTTAACACAGGTTACAGTTGACCCGTACGATGAGTCCTCCTACACTCCGATGAAGGTGGTTGGACGTGTGATGAACGCCGAGGAGGCAAAAGAGGAAGAGGCAAAGGGTAACTTCGTTGTGAAGGAAGGCGACGGCTACCGCCGTATCGTTGCGGCTCCGAAGCCGGTCGCAATCGTTGAGATCGACGCGATCCGCGCTCTCGCGGATGCTGACCAGCCGGTGATCGCTGCAGGCGGCGGCGGAATCCCGGTTATGGAACAGGGCTCCCACTTAAAGGGTGCCAGCGCTGTGATCGAGAAAGACCGCGCAGCCGGACTTCTCGCGAAGGAGCTTGACGCTGATGTCCTGATGTTCATCACAGGTGTTCCGAATGTCGTATTGAACTACGGCAGTGACCATCCGATCAACATCGATAAGATGACAACGGCTGACGCAGCCCGCTATGCCGGGGAAGGCCACTTTAAGACAGGTTCCATGCTGCCGAAGGTTGAAAGCTCCATCGACTTCATCAACGCAGGAAAAGGACGACGCGCGATCATCACTTCCCTTGACGGTGCAAAGAGTGCTTTAGCAGGTAAAGGCGGCACGACGATCCAGTAGGCAATACATTCTGATTTGACTCAGGTCAATCTTATTTAAATCTGGAACAAACAAGAATATGATCCCAGGGAGTTCTATACAGGAACTTCTCTGGGATCTTTTTTCAACTAATCTTCTCCCAACTGTTCTAATCATCCAAATCTCTTTAGTGAAAATAATAAAGAATGCACCTTGGCGTATTCTCGTGCCTCGCGCGGTCGCTTGCGACAATCTGCATCTTCGCGCGAGTATGTATCATTCTCACGTTAGTGCCTTTTGTGTAATAGGAAATTCCTTGTAATCTCCTATTACACAAAAAAGACCCGCCAGAAAGCATTTCTGCCTTCCGCGGGTCTTTCTTTTTTCTACAAGTTGTTATCCAATCAGATAATAACATGGGCCGGGCACTTCGCCGCGCACTTGCCGCAGCCGGTACACTTTGTGTAATCGATCACAGCAACGTTGTTATCCATATGGATCGCATCGAACTCACACTGCTTTGTGCAGAGTGTACATCCGATACAGCCTGCCTCGCAGACCTTCTTGACAGCCGGTCCTTTGTCGTGGGAGCTGCACTGTACGAGGTGGTTTGCCTTGTACGGAACAAGCTCGATCAGGTGACGCGGACAAGCCTCCGCACACTTACCACAGGCAACACACTTCTCCTTGTCGACAACGGCAACACCGTTTACAACATGGATCGCGTCAAACTGACATGCCTTTACACAGCTTCCGGAACCGAGACATCCGTAGTTACAGCCCTTGGAGCCGCCGCCCGGAACTGCATCTGCGATCTTGTGACAGTCGTCAATACCATAATAGTTGTATTTCACGGTTGCCTTATCGCAGGTACCTTTACATTTTACAAATGCAACCTTCTTCTCAGCGGAACCAGCCTCAACGCCCATGATCGCAGCGATCTTTTCTCCTACCGGAGCGCCGCCGACCGGACACTGGTCAACCTTTGCCTTGCCCTCTGCAATTGCTTTTGCAAGAGCGTCACAGCCTGCGTAACCGCAGCCGCCGCAGTTGTTGCCCGGAAGCTCTGCACGAACCAGAATTTCCTTCTCGTCTACTTCTACTTTAAACTTCTCGCTGGCGATTCCAAGGAGTACGCCGATGACGATACCGACGATACCGACAACCGCAGCAGCGATGATAATGCCTGTCATGTTCATCTCTCGTTCCTCCTTAAATCATTCCGGAAAATCCGAAGAGAGCGATCGACATTAAGCTTGCTGTGATCAGGACGATCGGGGATCCCTGAAAAGCGTGCGGCACATCATTGTGCTCGATCTTCTCACGGATACCTGCAAGCAGGACGATGGCGATCAGGAATCCAACGGAAATACCGATACCGTTTACGACACTCTGAATGAAGTTGTAGGCCTTCTGTACGTTTGTCAGCGCAACACCGAGAACCGCACAGTTTGTTGTAATTAACGGAAGGTATACGCCGAGTGCCTCATAAAGGCTTACCATGTTCTTCTTTAAGAACATCTCAACGAACTGAACCAGAGCCGCGATTACAAGGATAAATACGATCGTCTGTAAATACTCGATATGGAGCTTTACGAGAACGAAATCATAAACAAGGCTTGTGCAGGCAGATGCGATCGTAATAACGAATACGACTGCAGCGCCCATACCAGCTGCTGTCTCTGTTTTCTTGGATACACCAAGGAACGGGCAAAGACCGAGGAACTGGCTTAAAACAACGTTATTCACCAGGGCAGAACCGATGGCGATCAATAAAAGTTCTTTCATTTCTCCATTTCCTCCTTAATTTTCTTTGCCGGCGTCTGCTGCTTCAGTCTTAGCTGCCTCTGCCGCTTTTGCAGCCTCAGCTGCCTTCTTAGCTGCGAGAGCCTTCTCTGCTGCTGCCTTCTTTGCTGCCGCTGCGGCTGCTGCTTCCTCTGCCTTCTTCTCAGCAAGAGCAGCATGGTTTGTCATGCTGACACAGCCTGCACAGCTTGCACAGTTACCGCCGCATACAAGGTCAGACTTCGGTGCGTCACCGTTGGTCGCGCATGGAAGACGGAGCTTGTTCTGGATCGCGGAAAGCATAGCCAGAGTGAACAGAGCACCCGGTGCAAGGATGATGATGGAAATGTGGTAAGCTTCCGGAATGATGGTGTGTCCGAAGATCGCACCTGCACCGAAGAACTCACGGCACATACCGATGACGGTAAGGGAAAGGGAGAATCCAAGTCCCATACCAAGACCATCGAAGAAAGATTCAACCGGACCGTTCTTGCAGGCATATGCCTCTGCACGGCCAAGGATGATACAGTTAACAACGATAAGCGGGATATAAATACCCAGGGATGCATACAGGGACGGAACGTAGCCCTGCATTAAGAGCTGTACGACTGTAACCAGGCTGGCTACGACTACGATGAATGCCGGAATACGGACTCTGTCCGGAATGATCTTACGCAGTGCGGAGATCAGCAGGTTGGAAAACATCAGTACGGCTGTTGTGGAAAGTCCCATGCCGAGACCGTTGATGGCGGATGTTGTCGTCGCAAGAGTCGGACACATACCTAACATCAGGATGAAGGTTGGGTTTTCCTTGATAATACCGTTATATAAACGTTCTACGCATTTATTCATGAATGCCCACCTCCTAGTTTAAGCAGTTATGCAGGTAGTATAAAGCTGCATTGACTGCGTTTGTTGTAGCGTTTGATGTGATGGTGGCACCACTGATGGCATTGATCTCAGTGTCAGACGCAGAACCGGATTTTGTTACGCTTAAGCTCTCGCAGTTCTTGCCAACGTACTGATTTCTGTAGTCATCATCTTTTGCCTTTAAGCCAAGACCAGGAGTATCACTTGTCTCACGGATACCAACACCTGTGATAGTGCCGTCTGCATCAAAGCCGATGGAGAGCTTGACAGCTCCGCCGTAGGAGTCGTTGGACAGGGAGTTGATCACATGTCCTACTACTTCACCGCTTGCGTCCTTTGCCTCGAGAACGGACTCGATCGCAACGCCGCCGAAGCCGAGGTTTGCGATCTCATCAGCTGTCTCAGCGATCTTTTCTGTGGAACCTTCCACATCATCGAAGCTCTCTGCCTCCGGAAGGACCTGTTTATAAGTTGCGTTGTTGGCTGCGATGGTAGCCGCCTCGATCGGAGCTTTTGTCACATCATAGACAACACCGAGACATAAACCGGAAACCAGGGTGATCGCAAAAAGGATCAGGGCATCTTTCATAAATCCAGACTTACTTGCTGCCATTTTTCTTACCCCCTTTTCCGAATGCTGTCGGGAGAGTTACCTTCTCAATCAACGGAACAAGCATGTTGCAGAAGATAATTGCGTAGGAAACGCCCTCTGCACCGCTTCCGAAGATACGGAACAGTCCTGTTAAAATACCAAGGCAGATACCGAATACGATCTGTCCTTTTGCAGTGATCGGGCTTGTTACATAGTCGGTAGCCATGAAGAATGCACCGAAGATCAGTCCGCCGCCGCAAACCTCTGCGAGCACGTAGTTAATATTGTGCTGGCCGAAGATAAATGCGAATACTGCGAAGGAAAGGATGTATGCTGCCGGGATGCGGATCGTAATTACTTTCTTAACGAGCAGGTAAGCTGCACCGATTAAAAGGGCAATTACGGAAACCTCACCGATGGTTCCCGGAATCTTACCAATGAACATAGCTGCAAGATCATATGTATCACCGGCTTTGATCGCCGCAAGAGGAGTTGCGCTCGCAACTGCGTCTGTTACCGGGTCTGTGAACTTTGTCATAGCCTGTGCAAAGGAGATCAGCATAAAGCATCTCGCTGCCAGAGCCGGGTTCATCCAGTTCTGACCAAGTCCGCCGTAAAGCTGTTTTACGACGATGATTGCGAATACACCGCCAAGGATCGGCATCCATAACGGAATTGCCGGCGGCATATTTAAGCCTAAGATCATACCTGTGACAAGGGCACTGCCGTCACTGATGGTAACCGGCTTGTGCATCAGTGTCTCAAAAAGGTACTCACTGAGTACACAGGAAAGAACCGTTGCAACAACAACGATAAGGGAATAGATACCGAACTGCATCACGCCCCAGATCGTAGCCGGAAGCATTGCGATCGCCACATCGTACATTAAGTTCTTTGTGGAAACACCGCAGCGTACGTGAGGGGATGATGATACGTTTAATAATTTACTCATTTGTCACACCTCCTACGCTTTCTTTCTTCTGGCTGCCATGACAGCTTTACGCATCTCTTTGAATGCCTGTGTCAGCGGTCTGTGGGCAGGGCAGATGAAAGTACAGGAGCCGCATTCGCAGCACTCCATACCATTTAATTTTTCGAACAGGGCAAGATCATTTCTTTCTGCTGCCGCCATCATCATCTGCGGAACAACATGACCTGGACATACCTCGATACAGCGTCCACAACGGATACACGGAGATTCCGGATTTGCTGCAACCGGATCTTTTGTGAAGCAGGTCAGGGCAGAGGAGTTCTTCATAACCGGAATGTCCAGAGAGAATAATGCCTGTCCCATCATAGGACCACCGGAGATCATCTTCTCCGGCTCTTCCTTAAAGCCGCCTGCAGCTTCAAGGATCTCGCGGTAGCACATGCCAAGCGGAACCTGGAAGTTCTGCGGGTTTTTAACCGCATCACCGGTAACCGTGATGATCTTACGAATTAACGGTGTGCTCTCGCAGACAGCGTTATAAATAGAAATAACAGTGTCTACGTTATCTACGATACATCCTGCATCCGCCGGAAGCATCGTGGAGTTGATCTCGCGTCCGCCTGTAACCGCATAGATCAGGAAACGCTCGCCGCCCTGCGGATACTTTGTCTTTAACGGACATACCGTGATCTTGGGCTCGTCTTTTACGAGACCTTCCAGAAGCTTGATCGCCTCCGGCTTGTTCTCCTCGATTCCGATCACGCCTTTCGCGTTCGGGAACATGCTTAACATGACTTTGATGCCGCCGATCAGTCTCTCCGGCTGCTCCATCATCAGGCGATAGTCACTTGTCAGATACGGCTCACACTCAGCCGCGTTTACGATAATGTGATCGATCGCGTTGTCATCCTTCGGTGCAAGTTTTACGTTGGTCGGGAAACCTGCGCCGCCGAGACCTACGATACCGGCTTCTTTTACGATATTCCGGATCTCTTCCTTGGAAAGTTTTGTGTAATCGCGTTTTT
The DNA here is from genome assembly GCF_018785465.1 of Clostridium sp. MCC328. Lineage (NCBI taxonomy): Bacteria > Bacillati > Bacillota > Clostridia > Eubacteriales > Clostridiaceae > Clostridium > Clostridium sp. MCC328. The sequence goes on along the minus strand of NZ_WQPW01000037.1, from coordinate 13,295 downwards.
CGCCAAAACCTTCGATTGCTGTGTACTCGTTATCGTTCTCAACGATAATGGACTGTACGATTGCTCCGTTCGCAACCAGACGCGGTTCGATTCCCTTTACTGTACCGGATACGGAACAGATAACATTTGCGGAAATGAAGCCGCCTGCTTCAGCGATCTTCTGGCCAACCAGAACCTTGTCACCCTTGGCAACAAGTGGTTTCGCCGGAGCACCGATATGCTGGGAGAGAGGATAAACCAGCTCACCCTTCGGCTGGATCACCTGAATCGGCTTATCTGCGGACAGTTCTTTTCCCTCATAAGGATGAACGCCGCCTATAAATGTGCTCAGACCCATTTAACAAACCTTCTTTCTATAAAATTTCATAGTACCCATCACCTCGTAGTATAGCATATTTGGAATTTTTCTACAATTAGAAATCGGTTAACTTTTTAACGGAAATGGCCGTTTTCGGCGTTTGTATCAAAAAAAGAACAAAAACAGACATCTGATTTCTTTAAAAAATGAAGTTTTTACCAACTAACTCCCGCTCTTTTCTGCTGTCTCTTATGGAATTGCTACAAAATTTGAAAAAGCCTGTCTGGGTGCGTATGATCGATACGCAGTGACTTTTTATGTAACAGGAAATCCCCCGGAATTTCCTGTTACATAAAAAACGGGCAGATTTCTTCATCTGCCCGTTTTTTCTTCTGCGATCGACCTAACTCAGCTCCGCTATTCCCGTATATAACTGGTAATAACGTCCTTTTTCTTTCAGGAGGTCTTCATGATCACCGCGCTCAATGATCTCTCCGTTCTCCAGAACCATGATGGCGTTGGCGTTCCGCACTGTGGAAAGACGGTGGGCGATCACGAAAGTGGTCCGCTCTGCCATCAGCGCATCCATGCCCTGCTCGATATGCTTTTCCGTTCTCGTATCGACGGAGCTCGTCGCTTCATCGAGGATCAGGATCGGTGCCCTGGATACCGCCGCTCTCGCGATATTAAGAAGCTGTCTCTGGCCCTGGCTCAAGTTCGCGCCGTCGCTCTCCAGAACCGTGTCATAGCCCTTGGGAAGCCGCATGATAAAGGAATGGGCAGATGCCATCTTCGCCGCCTGAATGACCTCTTCATCGGTGGCATCAAGCCTTCCGTAGCGGATATTCTCCATGACCGTCCCCGTAAACAGGTGGGTATCCTGAAGCACCATGGCGATGTGGCGGCGCAGCTCGTCCCGCTTAATATGGCAGATATCAACGCCGTCGATGGTGATGGTCCCGCTCTGGATATCGTAGAAGCGGTTGATGAGGTTCGTGATCGTCGTCTTCCCGGCTCCCGTGGAACCCACGAAGGCGATCTTCTGTCCCGGCTTTGCGTAAAGGCTGATATCCTTTAAGATGATCTTATCCGGGTTGTAACCGAAGGTCACATGATCTAATACCACTTCCCCGCTCATACCGTCCATGGACACTGCATCCTTATCATCCGCCGTCTCCGGCTCCTCATCCATTACGGAGAACACGCGCTCCGCTCCGGCGAGGGCTGAGAACACGTTGGAAACCTGCATGGAGATCTCGTTGATCGGTCTCGAGAACTGTCTTGAAAAATTCAGGAATACCGTGAGCCCGCCGACATCGAAGTTTTTCACCACGCAGAGGATCCCGCCGATGCACGCCGTCAGGGAATAGTTTACCTGACTTAAGTTGTTCATCACAGGTCCCATCATGCCCCCAAGAAATTGGGCGCGGATCTGTTTTTCGCGGAGATCCCTGTTTAATATATCAAATTCTTCCTCCGCGATCTCCTCATGGCAGAAGACTTTTACTACCTTCTGTCCGGTGATGGTTTCCTCGATGTATCCGTTTAAAGCACCGAGAGCCGACTGCTGGGCGCTGAAGTATTTCTGACTCCGCTTTGCGACCTCTCCGCCGGCCCGCAGCATGAGCGGGATCATGATCAGGGTCACGACTGTCAGCCAGATGTTCGTGTAGAGCATGAGGAACAGGGTCCCGATGATGCTTAAGGTTCCGGAAAAGAGCTGCACAAGAGTACTGCTCAGCATATTTCCGATGGTGTCCACGTCGTTTGTGAAGCGGCTCATCAGATCCCCGTTGGAATTTGTATCATAAAATCTCACCGGAAGCTTCTGCATCTTTGTAAAGAGGTCTGTCCGGATCCGCACAAGGGCGCTCTGGGCAACCTCTAACATCAGTCTTGACTGGAGATAATTTGCGATAACTCCCAGAAGATAGACGCACGCCATTATGGTCAGTCCTTTAAAAAGTCCCGCCACATTTCCGGGACTTCCGTCCGGCGGTGCGATAAAGCGGTTGATGATCGGGCGCAGCAGATAGGAACCGGTCAGTGTCGCCACCGTGTTTACAATGACGCAGAAAAATGCGATCCCCATCCGGAGCCTGTCCGCTTCCAGATAGGACATCAGGCGCTTTAAGGCCGCTCCTGTGCTTTTTGGGCGTCCTCCGCCTCTGGGAGCACCCGGTCCCGGTCCTCTTCCCATTCCTCTCCTTTTCGGTGCGGCTGCCACGCGTCCGGCATATCGTTTTTTCAGACTCGCTTCGCGGTCTGCTCTCGTGACGCTCATACTGCCGCCTCCTCTCCTGCCCCAATGGACTGATTTCCGATCTGGGTCGTATAGATCTCACTGTATGTCTCACAGGTCTTTAAAAGTTCCTCGTGGGTTCCATGACCGATGATCTTTCCGTCCTCCAGTACCAGAATCTGGTCCGCCTCCTGAACGGAGGAGATCCTCTGGGCGATGATGATCTTTGTGGTATCCTTGAGATCATGATAGAGACTCTCCCGGATCTTCGCCTCCGTCGCCGTGTCAACAGCACTGGTGGAGTCATCCAGGATCAGGATCTTCGGGCGCTTTAAAAGTGCTCTCGCAATACAGAGACGCTGCTTCTGACCTCCTGAGACGTTGACACCGCCCTGTCCCATCTCGGTATCATATCCGTTTTTGAAGTTCTTAACGAAGGGATCTGCCTGGGCGCTCTCCGAGAACCGGATCACATCCTCCATCGGCGCGTCCTCATTTCCCCATCGAAGATTTTCCTCGATCGTTCCCGAAAAGAGGATATTTTTCTGGAGGACCATGCCGACGCCCTCACGCAGGTGTTTTAAAGAGTACTCTTTGACGTTCACGCCGTCGACAAGTACTTCGCCTCCGGTCACGTCATAGAGTCTCGGAATCAGCTGCACGAGAGAGGTCTTTCCGCTTCCCGTGGAGCCGATGATCCCGATCGTCTGTCCCGGTTCTGCCGTAAAGGAGATCCCTTCCAGAACGAGATCCTTTCTCCCGTTCTCTCCGCTGTAGCCAAAGCTTACATTCTTAAACTCCACGCGGCCTTCCGTGACTTTTTTATCCTTATTTTTCGCGTTGTCATCATTTAAGTTGATCTCCGTGTCGAAGATCTCATTGATCCGCTTCATGGACGCGCTGGCGCGGGAGCTCTGTAAGAATACCATGGAAAGCATCATGAGGGACATCAAGATCTGCACGATATACGTTGTAAACGCAGTGAGATCACCCACCGGCATCTTTCCGGCAATGATGATATTTCCGCCGTACCAGACGACAGCCAGTGTCGTCACGTTCATGGCGAACATCATCACCGGCATCGTAGTGATCACGATCCGGAGCGCCCGGAGACTGCTCTCCTTTAAGTCGCGGTTCAGTCTGCTGAATTTTTCGATCTCATGAGCCTCCCGGACAAAGGATTTGACCACGCGGACATTCGTCAGGGATTCCTGAATCCCGGAATTCAAACGGTCCAGTCTCCTCTGCATCTCCCCAAAACGCGGGAATGCAGTCTTTAAGATCAGAATGATCGCCGCGAGAAGAAGCGGGATCACGATGAGGATGATGACCGCAAGCTGACGGTTCATCATAAACGCCATGATCAGGGCGCCGAGAAACATTCCGGGCGCCCTAAGCGCCATGCGTAGACCCATCATCAGGACGTTCTGAACCTGCTGGACATCGTTCGTGAGCCTCGTGACGAGAGAACCGGTGCTGTAGCCGTCGATGTTCTCAAAGGAGAACTGCTGAACCTTTCTGAAGAGGTCGTTTCTCATGTCACTGGTAAAGGAGATGGACGCCTTTGCGGAAAAATAAGCGCCGAGGATCCCGCCCACCGCCATAAAGAGGACGGTCAGTACCATCAGGGCCCCCATCTTTCCGATATAGGCGAGATTCCGGTCCGCAACGCCGTTGTTGATGATCATGGACATAAATTTCGGGAGCATGACCTCTCCCGCCACCTCGGTGAGCATCATCAGCGGACCGATCACGAAGGCACTGAGATACGGGGTGATGTATTTTTTGTATCGTTTCAATTCTGTCGTTTCCTTTCTGGTCAGATCTGCATTCGTTGGATTCTTCCGGTGCTGTTTATCACGCGTCTTCCTTCGGGAATTTTCTCCTTACAATATAGAAGCAGATCATATGGGCCGTCGCCGTGACGATCCAGGTAAACGGATAGGACAAGTATAACACCGTCAGGTTATGGTATACCTGAAACACTGTAAAGATCCAGACGATCCGGAGCCCGCACGCTCCCAGAAGAGAGACGCACATCGGCATGACGGAGTATCCGAGGCCGCGGATGCTGCCCACCATCGTATCCATGATCCCGCAGAGGAAATATGTCGTTCCAAAAACCGCAAGTCTTCTCATTCCGTATACCATGACCTCCGGGTCTGAGGAATAGATCCTGATCAGGGCATGTCCGCAAAGATAAGCTGGGATTCCCATTCCAAGTGCCACTGCCGTCACAACGCCGAGACAGGTAACCATAATCCGGTTGATCCTCGAATACTTTTTGCCGCCGAAGTTCTGGCTCGTGAAGCTTAAGTTTGCCTGATAAACCGCATTCATGGCGTTATAGATGAATCCCTCAATATTCTGGGATGTCGTATTTCCCGCCATCGCGACAGAACCGAAGGAATTGACAGAGGACTGGATCAGAACATTGGAAATAGAGAATACTGCGCCCTGCATCCCCGCCGGAAGGCCTACCTGAATGATCTGGCGGAATTTTGAGCGGTGGATCTTCAGAGCTTTTAAATGAAGCTTCAGACTGCCCTCACTCTCCATCAGGCAAAGGATCACCAGACACGCCGAAATCGCCTGAGAGATCGCGGTCGCCAGAGCAACTCCCGCCACATCCATCTGGAACATGATCACAAAAAAGAGGTTTAAGACCACATTGATCACGCCCGCCGCCGTAAGGAAATACAGCGGGCGTTTCGTGTCTCCCACCGCGCGGAGGATCGCGCTTCCGAAGTTGTAGATCATATTCGCAGGCATGCCGATAAAGATGATCCGCATATAGATCGTAGATTTATCGATCACATCGTCCGGGGTTCCCATGAGTTCCAGCATTGGTCGTGAGAGTAGCTGGCCCATGACGATCAGGAAAAGGCCGCTGACGATACTGAGCGCCATGGCCGTATGGATCGTATCCTGCACGTCTTTTTCCCGCTTTGCTCCGTAATATCTTGCCACGATAACATTGACACCCACGGACAGTCCGATAAAGATATTGATCATCAGGTTAATAAGAGCCGTGGTGGAACCCACCGCCGCCAGAGACTGGCTACCCGCGAAACGTCCCACAACGATCACATCCGCAGCGTTGAACAGAAGCTGCAGGATTCCGGAAAAGATCAGCGGAATCGTAAATGTGAGCAGTTTTCCAAGGATCGGGCCGCTGCACATGTCCATTTCGTAATTTTTCTTCATAATACTCCTTTTTCCCGTATCTGTATTTTCTTTCCGGCAGCATCCGGAAAGAAAAGCAGACTGGCATTTCCCGCCCCTGTCCGTCTGCTCATTCTATCCACGGCTGCTCCCGGTGCCGGAATGCGTCAGGCACATTCCTTTTATCTGTTACGCAGATTATAGACGATTTTTACAAATAATGCAATCCTGCCGCAACATGCTTCAGTCCTCGAGGACATACGCCCGGAAGAGACCGGACCACGGATTTCCGATAATATAGCAGGTGTAGGCTCTTCCAGCGCGGACGTTGACGTTGAAGGTGAGCAGCGGATTCGACACGGTGCAGGTCGGACAGGAAACGCCGACGATGGAAGAAAGGACAAGGACCGGAAGCTCGCCTAAGGCCGAAACTGCATACTGGGAACCTGTCACAAAGAAGGTATAGGTTCCGCTGGATGTCTGTTTATAGCTCGTCACTTCCTTGTATCCGACCCCCGCAAATGCTGTCTGGTTGTTGAAAGTCCGCACATCGTAGCTGGATCCCGCGTAGGACATGTTCGCGACGCGGAGGCAGCCGTAACCTGCCGGAACGTTCGTGCAGCCCATGTCAGAGACACGGGTCAGGGACACTCCGGATACCGTGTCTAAGATCACCATCGTGAGTCTCTCACCGGACACAAAGGCAATCGTCTGCTGATAATAGATCTGACCGTTGGTCCTGCGCACAGTGACAGTGTGGAATCCGTCCGTCACGCGGATATAAGAAGAGATCGTGGCAAATTCGGAACCGGAAAAGATATTCCGGCCATCGATATAGACATCCAGCGTACGGCCTGATGTGCTGGCATTTAAAAACCGGACTCTGCTGTAGTAATTCCCTCCTGAGACCGTCGGGTATGTGACTGGAAAAGAAATCGTCGGAAAGCCCGGGTGCCCGATGGTATTGTCGGGATAGACAGGGCGACCACCAGACGGCGCGACCGGTGTCGTCGGGATTCCAGCGAGATCGTCATCTCCGGGATAAACAGGTCTTCCGCCCGGTGAAGCGATAGGCGGCACAGGGATTCCCGCAAGATCATCGTCTCCCGGATAAACAAAAACTCCTCCTAATGGCTCGGCCGGTGTCTCCGGTACATTTGCGTCGTTCTTCCCTGCTACAACCTCCGCCGTATTCTCGCCCGACGGTTCCGGCATTGATGTTGGATTTTCTGGCATATTAACACCTCAATATCTTTTTTACTACAAAATATGAAAGCAGAACGGAAAGTGTTACCTGCATGTGTTTGAACCTCCATGAGCTTTCCGAGGAATTGATCTTTTTGTATGAAAAATTTATTCAAATTTTTTTGTTTTTATCGTTGACAAACCTGTTGATCCATGATACTATATTGAAGGTTCGAAAAACACAGCAAATGTGTTCGCTGCCTTGGCTCAGCTGGTAGAGCGTCGCCTTGGTAAGGCGGAGGTCGGCAGTTCAAATCTGCTAGGCAGCTTAAACCATGAGGCTTTCCGGGATATCCGGGAAGCCTTTTTTCGTGTGACAGGGAATTTCCTGTTGTACGAAAAGGTACGAACACGCCAGTGATGTACACACGCACAGGACGCCCTGACATGCCAGAGCAATTGTTTATTACAATTGAGAAGACTCCCGCCTCTTTCAGGCGGTGAGTACTTGTAGGAAATCCTTCGCGCACAAAAAAGACCCGGGAAGCTCCTCTCCACGGGTCTTTTTTCATAATCAAAATTTTAAATTCTACGCCTTCGCCAGTCTCTGTCTCACGATCTCATACGCGAGAACACCTGTCGCAACGGACGCGTTCAGGGAATCGATATCACCCTTCATTGGGATCGACGCGATCATATCGCATTTTTCTTTCACGAGACGGCTCACGCCCTCCCCCTCATTTCCGATCACAAGACCGATCGGTCCGGTGAGATTTAAACGGTACATACTCTCTCCGCCCATATCGGCGCAGACGAACCAGATGCCGCGTTTCTTTAAATCCTCGATGGTCGCCGCCATATTGGTGACCTTCGCGACCGGTGTATAGTTCAACGCGCCTGCGGAGGTTCTCGCAACCGTCGCGGTAAGTCCCACCGCGCGGCGTTTCGGAATGATCACTCCGTGAGCGCCCGCAAGGTTCGCGGTACGGATGATCGCTCCAAGGTTATGCGGATCCTCAATTCCGTCAAGCAGGAACAAAAACGGCGGTTCGCCCTTCTCTTCCGCGATTTTCAAAATATCTTCCACCTCCGCGTACTCGTAAGCAGCGGCATACGCCATCACGCCCTGATGGTGTCCTGTCTCGGACATGGAATCCAGACGTTCCTTCGGAACAAAGTTTACGATCGTGTCATGCTTTTTCGCCTCTCTCACGATCGTGCGCACCGGTCCGTCCTGACATCCGTCAAGGACAAACAGCCGGTCGATGGTCTTTCCGGAGCGGAACGCCTCCAAAACAGCGTTGCGCCCTTCAATCGTCAGTTCTTCATATCTCATCGGAGTTCTCCTCTTTTTGTTTTTCCGCATCGCCGGAGTCAGCTTTTCCGGTCTTTGTCATCGCCAGAGCCACAAGATCCACCATGCGTTCCGTTCTTCCGGACAGGTAAAGATATCCCATCAGAGCCTCAAAGCCTGTCGCCATCCGGTAATCCTTCATTGTTGCATTCTTGGCCATAGAGAAAGACTTCGCGTTTCTTCCCCGTTTGTAAACCGCATGCTCCTCCTCGGTGAGGTCATCCTCGATGGCCATCAGGAATTCCGCCTGGGCTGCAGCCTTCACAAGAGCTGAAGACTTCTTGTGAAGCTTATTCACCTGCATATTTCCCTCACTGACCACGATGGTACGGATCAGGATCTCGTAAACCGCGTCACCGAGATAGGCGAGCACAAGCGGAGAGTACTGGACTGCATCCGTATCCTTTAAGTGGAATTTTTCCTTTAAAAGCATTAAGCTCTCTTCCATTTTACGCCCTCTCTTGTGTCCTCGAGGACGATTCCCATGTCGAGAAGTTTTCCTCTGATCTCATCGGCAAGGGCAAAGTTCTTTGCCTTTCTCGCTGCCTGTCTCTGGGCGATCAGGTCCTCCACCTCAGAGTCAAGGACTTCCGCCTTCTTTTCTGTAATGATCCCCATTACGTCGCAGAGTCTCTGGATCTCATTCTTCATCCAGGAAACATACTCCTTTGTGCTTGCCCCGGAGACTGTGGAGTTGGAGAGTTTGATGAGCTCGAAGATCGCAGAGATCGCGTCCGCGGTGTTGAAATCATCATCCATCGCCGCCTCATACTTTGCGACAAGCTCCATTGCCTTCTTCTTGTTTTCCAGCTCTTCCTCTGTCATTGTGCCGTCGGCTGCCTTCGCCTCCGCCTCACGGAGCTTTTCCATACCGGTGAGGATTCTCTCAAGACCGTTCTTGGAGGCTTCCATTAAGTCCGCGCTGAAGTTTAACGGACTTCTGTAATGTGCGCTCAGCATAAAGAAACGGAGCACCTGAAGATCGTATTTTTCGCTGATCTCACGGACCGTAAAGAAGTTTCCGAGCGATTTTGACATCTTCTTATTATCGATATTTAAGAATGCGTTGTGCATCCAGTATTTCGCGAAGGGCTTTCCGTTTGCAGCCTCACTCTGGGCGATCTCGTTCTCATGATGCGGGAAAATTAAGTCCTCACCGCCTGCATGAATATCGATCTCGTCGCCGAGGTATCTCTTTGCCATAACGGAACACTCGATGTGCCAGCCCGGACGGCCCTCGCACCACGGGGACTCCCAGTACGGCTCACCCTCTTTTTTCGGTTTCCAGAGAACAAAGTCATTCGGGTCCTGCTTGCCCTCCTCACCGGTTACCTTGATCTCACGGAATCCGGACTGGAGATCGTCAAGATTCTTATGAGAAAGCTTTCCGTAATCTTTAAATTTCCGGACGCTGTAATAAACTGTTCCGTCAGCAGCCACATAGGCGTAACCTTTTTCGATCAGGGTGCTGATCATATTCAGCATGCCGCAGATCTCTTCTGTCGCCAGCGGGTTCTTTGTTGCCGGCTCGATATTCATGCCCTCCATATCCTTTTTGCACTCGGCAATGTAGCGCTTGGAGATCGTCTCTGCATCAACACCCTCCTCGATGGCTTTTTTGATGATCTTATCATCGACATCCGTGAAGTTGGATACATAATTTACATCGTATCCTTTATATTCAAAGTACCGTCTTACCGTATCAAATACGATCATCGGTCTCGCGTTTCCGATATGGATAAAGTTGTATACGGTCGGTCCGCACACATACATTTTTACTTTTCCCGGCTCCACCGGAACGAACTCTTCTTTTCTCTTTGTGAGTGTATTGTAGATCTTCATAACTTAAGCTCCTTCATATATCTTTCTGTCCGAATTTTTCTGCTATGCAGCTTTGCGCAATGCACTTTTACTATCATCAAAGTAAACAGGCGCTTACTTCCGCATTCATTTATTGCTGCTGTCTACAGCCCGGACAGCCCCCGCATCCGCTGGAAATGATTCCAACGCGGTCCTCCGGCGCGTAATCCGCCACCGAACTTAAAAGGGCGATCGCCTGAGCGGAGATCCCCTCTCCGGTACCGGTAAATCCAAGCCCTTCTTCCGTCGTCGCTTTCACACTTACCTGTTCTTTTTCGATCCCTAACGCCGCCGCGATATTTTCCGCCATCTGCGGGCGGTACGGCAAAAGCTTCGGCCTCTGGGCGATCACGGTGGAATCGATATTTTCGATCATATATCCGTTTTCCTGCAGGATCTTCCCGACTTCCTTTAAAAGCGCGATGCTGGAAATTCCTTTATATCTCTCGTCCGAATCCGGGAAGTGCTGGCCGATATCGCCGAGGGCGGCGGCCCCCAAAAGTGCGTCCATCACAGCATGAAGAAGGACATCCGCGTCAGAATGACCCAAAAGTCCTTTTTCATAGGGAATGTCCACGCCTCCAATAATCAGCTTTCTTCCTTCTACGAGACGATGCACATCATATCCCTGTCCGATTCTCATAGAATCTCCTCCTATATTTCTTATGAGCCGATCACGCGCATCCGTTTCGGGATGCAGCGCACCGCCAGATTCTCCTGACACATACAGCTCTCACCGTCCACGTGGACCGCCAACGGGCGCGCAAGGTGGATCTCCGCCTCGCTGCACTCAAAGACACGGATCCCCCGCTCTTTTCTCCGGACACCCATCACAAGGTCTCTTAAGATCGGGATCATCTTCGTCTTTCTCGCACTGTTTCCAACGTAAACGGTCAGTTTTCCGTCATCATTTAAAATCCCGCCGTTCTTCTTTTTCTTCTCTTCCCGGCGTACCATAAACGTGATGAAATATATATGATTAAACTCCACTTTCTGCGTCCCGTCAAGCAAAATATATCCTTTTGTCGGCTTTGCAAGAAAAAGTTGCTTTAATCCGATCCCAAAACGAAGGATTTTTGTCAGATGAAGCCTCGTCATCTGGTTTCTCACAGGGCAGCATAAGAGATTGTGGCACAGTGCCGCGTCGAGTCCGATCCCACAGCGTCCGGCAAATCTGCGGCTCACGATCTCCTCGTTTCCGAACGTGATAACGCCATAGTCCAGCATCCGGTAATATTTCGGGTGAAGGATCCGCCTCGCCTGACGGTCCACCTTCCAGAAAGACTGGAATCCCTTCGAGAGTGCATTCCGGAATCCCGCCGGGACATAGCCGAAGGTCAGGAGTCCCCTAAAGGAGACACCGTTTAAGACCTCATTGTAGGTACCTTCGCCGCCGACGATCACGATCACCTTCGCTTCATCCTTTTCCGCCGTCAGCACTCTCGCGATCTCCGCCGCATCCCCCTGATGTTCCGTAAAAAAGACACGGTATTCCTGACTGTTCATTTCCAGCTGATGTTCCAGTCGTTTCCAGATCCGGTATCCTCTTCCGGCACCGGCACCGGGATTTACGATAAACTGATACATAACGTCCTCCGAATCTTATATGTTCAGAATTTTCCGTGCAGCCATATGCATTCTGACCATGTCAGTGCCATATGGCATACGATATAGATTATAGTATATCACATAACCGCTAAAAAAAGGCTAAATTTTTTCTAAACTTCATGCAAGTGCACTGCGATACATTCCTGTTCATGCCATGCGCAGACAGCAGCTGATTTTGCCGATGCTTCGCATTCCAAATCAGCAAAATCCCTACCCGTGTACCGGGCACATCCGCGCCAAAACGTAAGAAAATAGTAAACATCTCTTTCTTGTCAGACAATATTGGGATCAATTATAATAAAAGCAGATACAAAGGGCAAAGATAATTGATTTTTATGAATCCAAGCTCTGAAAGGAGGTTCCTGGTATGAAAAAAAGAATGTATGTCGGGCTTTTCATGCTGCTGTTCTGCATGATCTTTGCAGTCACAGCACTTCCGATCACCGCGAAAGCTGATATGGGTCCAAAGCCCTCGGTGCGCATCCAGTTCAAAAATATGAGCGATGATCTGTGCTATGGCACGCTGCTTTCAAAGGAGAAATGTACAGGACCTGCACAAGTCTGGGACGGCACCGCCAGAAATGAGCAGCTCTATGATCTTGACCGGAACATCTGGAAAGCTTTTGTAGATTACAAGGATCCTGACGGATATTATTTCCTTCAGAGGGGCTGGACGGTAAGCGAAACCGGTGTGATCGCCTGGACCTATTATCCACCGGAGGATTTTAAGATCCTCCTGTATTATCCGGAAACCGGGACCTTTGTATCAAGCGGAAGCTATGAGCGTTATGCATTTGATACTTATTACACCGTTGACATGGAGGGCGTCCGGATCGGATCCGTGGAATACAATGAGGACCTGAGCACAAACGAGCGGATCAACGCGTATCGTTCCTATAATTATCGAATGGAGCTTTTATCGCTCGCGGTCCGTATCCTTCTTACGATCGCAATTGAAATGGTCGTCGGGCTGTTATTCGGCTTCCGGCAGAAAAAGCAGCTGCAGATCCTTGCGCTTGTAAATATCACGACGCAGCTTCTCTTAAATCTGCTTCTCAATATCATTCATTACAATGCCGGTCCGTTGGCCTTTATCACAAGCTATGTCTTTTTCGAGGTCATAGTCTTTGCGCTGGAGGCAGGTCTGTATTGCAGGTTTTTGAAGAGAGTGTCCCCCAAAAAGGAAAACGGTGACTTCGTTCTCTATTCGTTTATCGCGAATTCAGCATCATTCTGGGTCGGATATTATCTTGCGACAGTATTACCGGGAATCTTTTAAGTGAAAATCCAGACACCAACAGAGCCTTTCATATGTTTGCAGGAGCATTGCAGATGTTCTTTTCTGTTTGGTACAGCAGAAAATTTCAGAAAAATTATTATAATCGAAAAAGTCCCGGGAGTCTTCTCAGATTCCCGGGATTTTCAATCGTAGCGGAAGGGAGATTTGAACTCTCGACACCACGGGTATGAACCGTGTGCTCTAGCCAACTGAGCTATTCCGCCATAGTAGCGGAAGGGAGATTTGAACTCTCGACACCACGGGTATGAACCGTGTGCTCTAGCCAACTGAGCTATTCCGCCAT